>JAYQUR010000058.1:0-13897 GCA_038148075.1 Alphaproteobacteria bacterium
CCGAAGATCGAGCGCCCGCTCCCAGCCCGCCCAGGTAAGAAACACGTCGTCGACATGAACGCGAACCTGACTGGTCTCGCTGTTCAGCAACTCGTCCGCATAGGGCAGCAGAAACTTTAGCGAGACCGGCCCTTGCGAGATGCGCCAGGCCGTTCCGACGAGAAGTATTCCCACGACGGCAACGATGCCGATCAACACTTCAAGGCAGAGGATGGAAGTTCTTCTGAACATTTCCCGTTCGATTGACCCGGGGCGGAACACGACGGCTTGACGTGTCCGGACGCTGAACGCAGTGTGGTGTAAATAACGCTTATTTGAAACGTTTCAATTGCCAGATATCGCGGAAATCTGGACCGAGTCCGAGGCGCCGTTGCCGAAAGCCGGCGACGACGCGCTCGCCGACATCCATTTCCAGCGATGGCAGGAAGCGGCGGACCGTTGCGACGACGAGACGCTCGGATCTTTTGCCCGCGCCGCGCCCGACGCCCCCGCGGCGCGCAACCTCCTCGCCGCCGCGTTCGGCAACAGCCCGTTCCTCAGCCAGGTCCTGATATCCGATCTCGGCTTCGCCAGGCTGCTGCTGGAGAAAGGGCCGGACGAAGCCGTTTCCGCCGCCCGTAACATGATTTACGGAGAGGGAGAAACCCCGCCCGCGACCAGCGGAAAAGACAGCCTGATGAAACGGCTCCGTATTGCGAAACGGCGGGTGGCGCTGACCGTCGCGCTCGCAGACATCGCCTCCGCCTGGCCGCTGGACCGGATCACCGGAACGCTGTCCGATATCGCCGCCGAGGCGCTCCAGGCCGCCTGCGACAATCTGTTGCGCGCCGCTCACGACAAGGGCGATCTCGCCCTTCCCGACCCCGACCGGCCACACCGCGATTCCGGCCTCGTCGTGCTCGGTATGGGCAAACTGGGCGCCCGCGAGCTCAACTATTCGAGCGATATCGACCTGATCATCCTGTACGATCAGGAAACCGTACCCTACACGGGCGACAGGGGCATGCAGGACCTGTTCACCCGTCTCGCCCGCAATCTCGTGGGATTCATGGACGAGCGCACGCGCGACGGCTACGTGTTCCGCACCGACCTCCGTCTGCGCCCGGACCCCGGTTCGACCCCGCCGGCCATGTCTGCGCTCGCCGCCGAAACCTATTACGAAAGCACCGGGCAGAACTGGGAACGCGCCGCGATGGTCAAGGCCCGGCCGGTTGCCGGGGATATGGAAGCGGGCCTCGCGTTTCTCGACGTGCTTCGGCCCTTTATGTGGCGGCGGCATCTCGACTTCGCGGCAATCCAGGACATCCAGTCGATCAAACGTCAGATCAACGCCCATCGCGGCGGCGGCGAAGTGGCGGTCGCCGGGCATAACGTCAAGCTCGGCCGCGGCGGCATCCGCGAGATCGAGTTCTATGCCCAGACTCAACAGCTTATCTGGGGCGGACGCGATCCGGATCTGCGCGTCCGCGGCACGCTGGACGCTATCGACCAGCTCGTCGCCGCGGAACACGTCGAGCCGGAAGCGGCCGCGGACCTGCATGCGGCCTACGAATTCCACCGGCGGCTGGAACACCGCCTGCAGATGGTGAACGACCAGCAGACGCATGTCGTTCCGGAATCTCCGGAGGACATCGAAAAGCTCGCGATCTTTCTCGGGTATGACGGCGGAGACGCGTTTGCCGCCGATTTCACGCATCACATGCGTGCCGTCGAACGCCATTACGCCGCCCTGTTCGAAGACGACGGCGATCTCGCCGGCAACGGCAATCTCGTCTTCACCGGGGGCGACGACGACCCCGACACGCTCAAGACGCTCGCGGAGATGGGCTATGCGGAACCGGGCCGCGTCTCCGCAATGGTGCGCGCGTGGCATACCGGTCGCCATCGAGCGATGCGCAGCACACGGGCGCGCGAACTGCTGACGGAACTCGTTCCCTCGATCCTCGAGGCATTCTCCTCCTCGCCGACCCCCGATGCCACACTGCTGCGTTTCGACGAGTTTCTGCGGGGATTGCCCGCGGGGGTTCAGCTCTTTTCGTTGTTCACCGCCCACCCCGGCCTGTTCGATCTCGTTGCCGAAATCATGGGCGCGGCGCCACGGCTCGCGACATGGCTCAGCCGCAATCCGGTTCTCCTCGACGGGGTTCTCAGCACCGACTTCTTCGACTTCCTGCCGTCGGCGGACGACATGAGGCGCGATCTCGGCGAAGCGTTGGCGCTGGCCCGCGATTTCCAGGATATCCTGGACATCGAACGCCGCTGGGCCAACGACCGCATTTTCCAGATCGGCGCGCACATGTTGCGCGGCCGCCTGTCGCCGGTCGATGCGTCGGGTCCTCTTACCGATGTCGCGGACGTCTGCCTCGCGGCTCTGCTGCCGGCGGTGGAAGCCGACTTCGCGGAAACGCACGGGCGCATACCCGGCGCGAGCATGGCGGTGGTCGCGTTCGGCAAGATGGGCAGCCGGGAAATGACGGTCGGGTCCGATCTCGACCTGCTCTTCGTCTACGACGTTGCGGGGGACGCCGAGGCCTCTGACGGCGCCCGGCCACTGATGCCGGGCCAGTACTATGCGCGTCTCTGCCAGCGTTTCATCGGCGCCATTACGGCGCCAACCGGCGAAGGCAAACTGTACGCGGTCGACATGCGCCTGCGACCCGCCGGCAACGCCGGGCCGATCGCCTCGTCGCTCGACGCGTTCTCGAAGTATCAGGCGGAAGATGCCTGGACGTGGGAACACCAGGCACTCACCCGCGCGCGCGTCGTTTGCGCGGAAGGAGATCTCGGCGCACGCTTCGAACAGGTGATCCGGGACGTCCTGTCGACGCGGCGCGAACCGGAGCGGTTGAAACGGGACGTGGCGGAGATGCGCGAGCGCATGCGAAAGGAGCACGGCACCGACGACGTCTGGTCGGTGAAGCACCTGCGCGGCGGACTGGTCGATATCGAGTTCATCGCCCAGTACCTGCAGCTTCTTCATGCCGCCGACAATCCGGAGATACTGGCGCGGGACACGATTTCGGTTCTGAGCGAAGCCGCCGACTGCGGCGCACTGGACGCCGGCGACGCGGATGAGCTGATCCGTGCCGCGCGGCTTTGGCGCAACCTGCAGGGAGTCCTGCGGCTGACGGTGGAGGAAGGCTTCGACGAACAGGCCGCCGCCCCCGGTCTCAAGACGGTTATCCGGCGGGCCTGCGGAGCGGTTGACTTCGAAACGCTGAAGCAAACAATGCGGGAGGCCGCCGCCGCGGCGACGCGGAGTTACGATGCGCTTCTGGGGCGGCCAGAAGACTGAGAACGGAAGCCTGAACAGGGAGGAAGACATGCCGGGCAAGAACATCACCAACACGACGCGGAACAACGAAACCTACGACGGTTACCTCGCGGAACCGGCCGGAGACGGCAAGGCGCCCGGCCTACTTTTGATCACGGCGATCTTCGGAATCGACGACGAAATGAAGGAGCTGTCGGATGCCTGGGCCGCGGACGGCTTCGTCGTTTCCGTACCCGACATCTTCTGGCGCGTCATGCCGGGCCCGACCGCAGACATGGAGAAGGCATTCGCGCGTTACGAAGCGTTCGACTTCGACCAGGGCGTGAAGGATATCGAGGATCTGATCGGCGACCTGCGCGCGCATCCGCGCTGCAACGGCAAGGTCGCGGTGCTTGGCTTCTGCTTCGGCGGGCGCTATGCGCATATTGCGACCTCGCGCCTCGGCGCCGACGCAGCCGGCGCCTTCCACGGCACGATGATCGGCGCGCACCTCGATGAGGTCGACAAGGTGAACGTGCCCGTCAGCTACCACTTCGGCGCCGAAGATCCGGTCGTCCCGATGGACGAGGTCGACGCCATCAAGGCCGCCTTCGCGGGCCGCGCGGGCGCCGAGATCGGCGTCTACGACGGCGCAGGGCACAACTTCTCGATGCCCTACAAGGAAGGCTACGTGCCGGCTACCGCAGCCGCCTCCCGCGCCGCCGTTCTCACCTGCTTCAACACGCTCAAGTAGGAGGAACGCATGGCACTGTCGGCCGGTGACAAGGCGCCCGCATTCAGCGGGCCCGCCGATGGCGGCGGGACGATCTCGCTCAAGGACTTCAGGGGCAAGAAACTCGTCCTCTACTTCTACCCGAAGGACATGACGCCCGGCTGCACGACCGAGGCCGAAGGGTTTCGCGACGCGCTGCCCGCGTTCAAGAAGGCCGGCACCGAGATCGTCGGCGTCTCGAAGGACAGCGTGAAGCGGCACGACAATTTCAAGGCCAAGCACGACCTGCCCTTCGCCCTGCTGAGCGACGAAGACGGCATTGTCTGTGAAGACTACGGCGTGTGGCAGCTCAAGAAAAACTATGGCCGCGAGTACATGGGCATCGTGCGCTCCACGTTCCTCATCGACGAGAAGGGCAGGATCGCCCAAGTCTGGGACAAGGTCCGCGTGAAGGGCCATGTCGACGCGGTGCTGGAGGCAGCGCAGGCACTTTGACGGAAACGCTGGCAGACGCCGCGGTCGCCGTTCTCGAGACGGCCGATGCCGCCGCGAAAGCGGAACGGGCACGTGAACTGGCCGCAGACTGGCAGGAAGGCCGTATCGCGGAAGTCGGCCGCACCGCTCCGCCGGATCGCCCGGCCCGGCCCGCACGCCCGGAACTGCGGCGCCCGGGCGACATGCCGAAGCGCGGCCGCGGCCACAGCGAGACGGGCCGTATCGCCCTCCTCCACGCCCTCGCCCATATCGAGCTCAATGCCGTCGATCTCGCCGCCGACATCCTCGTGCGGTTTCCGGACACGAGCCTGCCGCGCGCCTTCCACGACGACTGGGTGACGGTTCTCGGGGAAGAAGCTCGACATTTCCTGATGCTGGCTGGCCGACTCTCGGAGCTCGGCGCCGCCTATGGGGACCTGCCGGCTCATGACGGGCTGTGGCAGGCGGCGCAGGATACCGCGGACGACCTGCTCGCCCGTCTCGCCATCGTACCGCTGGTCCTCGAAGCGCGCGGCCTCGACGTGACGCCCGCCATGATCCGGAACCTGCGGAAGGCGAACGATGGCGCATCGGCCGACATCCTGGAAATCGTCTACCGCGAGGAGATCGGCCACGTCGCCATCGGCCGCCGCTGGTTCGAGACGCTGTGTCCGGACGATCCGGTAGAAACGTGGCGTACGTTGGTCCGGGAGCGCTTCCGCGGCGCGCTGAAGCCGCCGTTCAACGACGCGGCGCGCGCCGAGGCGGGATTCGGTGCGGCGTTCTACGCGCCCGCCAATCCGGACTGAGCTTCAGACCGCCTCTTCCAGCAGGTCCGACAGTTCCTCCGGCGCGTCGACCATCACGTCGTGGCCGGCGGAGACTCGCCGGACGTCCCAGTCCGGCTCCCGGCTGAGCGGATCGGCGAAACGGCCGAAGCTGCTGTTCGGGTGACCCTCGGCGAGGATGTACATCTTCTTGGGAACGGACTTCCATTTGCCGGTCAGATGCACGTGCTGTGTGAAGGTCTTGATCGGCTGCGGCACGCAGCGGCGTTCGACCCACTCCACGTTTTCCTCGGCGATCCCGAAATAGTCCGCCGGCATCGGCGGCACTTTCCAGCCGTCGCCGCGGGTCGCGACCTCCTCACGGACATGCTGGGCGCGTTCGGCCGGCCAGCCGTCCATCAGCGACGCCCCGTCCTTCGGCACGAATGCGTCGAGCCAGACCGCGGCGCGGAACGCCTCGGGACGCCGGTCGAGTACCGGCGTTATCACCATGCCGCCGTAGGAGTGCCCGCACAGCACGATGTCGGAAAGCTCCTCGGCGTCGAGCACGCCGATCACGTCGTTGATATGGGTTTCGAGATCGATGTCTGGCGAGGCGAGATGGGCGCGTTCGCCAAGACCCGTCAAAGTGGGTGCATGAACCTCGTGCCCGCGGCCGCGCAGGATGTTCGCGACCCGGCGCCAGCACCAGCCGCCGTGCCACGCGCCGTGAACCAACAGAAACGTCGCCATACCCATGCTCCCTTGTCTGTCAGGTCGCTATCTTGATGCAGATCGGCGACGGACGCCAGTACGTGCGCCTTGGCCGTCAGTGTCGCTGGGGCAGGTCCAGAAAGGCGTAGCGGTCGCCGCTGGTCACACGGACGGTCACGACGTCGTCGTCGCGCAGCACCGTGTAGCGAACCTCGACTCCGGCCTCGCCGGCCGACCAGAGCGTCCGGTACATGTCGGGCAGATTGTCGACCGGTACGCCCTCGATGGAGAGCACGGCATCGCCGGGCCGGAAGCCGGCGCGGTGGCCGGGACCGTCGTTGGTGACGCCGGTGACGTACAGCCGGTGCTCGGCCTCGTTGACGTGAACGCCGATCCACGGCCGCGGCGTCCGCGCCGCCCGCCCGGAGCCGATCATGTCGTCGTAGATCGGCATCAGTTCGTCGATCGGGATGAACATGTTGCCCGGTCTGGCGCCGCCGCCGGGACCGAGCGGCTCCTCGAGATAGAGCGATCCGATGCCAACCAGCGTGCCGTTCCGGTCTATCAGCCCGGCGCCGCCCCAATAGGGGTGCGGCGGCACCGTATAGAGCGCTTCGTCGAGCATGTACTCCCAGGGTCCGGCAAAGGGCTGCCGGGCCGTAAGTTCGCCGGCAATCGCCTGATCGAACCCGCCGTACCCGGAAACGACGACGTCGTCGCCGACGGCGACGTTCCGCGAACTGCCGATGGGCAGCGGCGCGAGATCGAGCGGGTCGAGCGACCGGACCATTCCGAACCCGGTCTCGTGATCGTAGGCGATCGCCTCGCCGACGACGGGTTCGCGGCGGCCGAGGATCGTTATCGTCACATCGCGCGCTTCGACGATCAGGTAGCCGACGGTAAGAATGAGCCCGTCGCCGTCGATGACAACGCCCGCGCCTTCGCGCTCGGCGCCCAGCGTGGCGGCGGTGGCGCAGCGCTCGTCCACGTCTGCATGGAGGCGGACGATCGAGGCCAATGCGCGATCGAGGTCGAACGACAGCGAAGAACGGTCGGGCCGAGGTGCGGCGGCGAGTGCCGGATGCAGAAGCTGGAGCAGCCCTGCGGGCCGGTGGCCGTTCGCCATCGGAACGCCGCCGGCCATCAGGCCGCTTCTCCGCCCGCTTCGTTCGCCTTGCCGCCGACCCGCTGGGCGAGCGCGGCGGCCATGAACTCGTCGATGTCGCCGTCGAGAACGCCCTGCGTATCGGATGTCTCGACCTCGGTCCGCAAATCCTTGACCATCTGGTAGGGATGGAGGACGTAGGACCGGATCTGGTGGCCCCAGCCGATGTCGGTCTTGGCGTCCTGTTCGGCTTGGGCCGCTTCCTCTCGCCGCTGCAACTCTGCCTCGTAGAGCCGCGCCCGCAGCATGCGCATGGCCTCCGCGCGATTGCGGTGCTGCGAGCGGTCGGTCTGGCAGGCAACGACGATGCCCGTGGGAATGTGCGTGATGCGGACAGCGCTGTCGGTCGTGTTCACATGCTGGCCGCCCGCGCCCTGCGACCGGTACGTATCGACCCGGAGGTCTTTCTCCTCGACCTCGACCTCGATGTCGTCGTCGATCTCGGGATAGACCCACACCGAGGCGAAGCTCGTATGTCGGCGCGCACTCGAATCGTAGGGAGAGATGCGCACCAGACGGTGCACGCCACTCTCCGTCTTCAGCCAGCCGTAGGCGTTGTGGCCCTGAACGCGGAGCGACGCGGATTTGATACCGGCCTCTTCACCCAGGCTCTCTTCCATCAGTTCGGTCTTGTAGCCCTTCGCCTCGGCCCAGCGCGAATACATGCGGAAAAGCATCTGCGCCCAGTCCTGCGACTCCGTCCCGCCGGCGCCCGCGTGAACCTCGAGGAAGCAGTCGTTGGCGTCCGCCTCGCCGGAGAGGAGAGTCTGCAACTCCTGCGTGGCGGCTTCTTTCTGAAGACGCTTGAGCGTCGCTTCGGCGTCGCGGACGATGTCCTCGTCGCCCTCGGCCTCGCCGAGCTCGATGAATTCGAGCGAATCCCGGAACTCCTGGTGGAGCGACCTGAACTCACCGATCGATTTTTCGAGATGGTTCCGTTCGCGCATTACCTTCTGCGCGCGTTCGGAATCGTTCCAGAGGTCGGGGTTCTCCGCCTCCGCGTTCAGCTCATCCAGTCTTCTTTCGGCCTGGTCGGGGTCAAAGATGCCTCCTCAGCAGTGCCAGCGACTGCTCTATCTGGTCGGCAATGGACTGAATTTCAGCGCGCATTCGTGTCGTCTTCCTCGTTCTTGCGTTGGGACCGGCGCCATGGCCGGCGTTCGGTCAGTAGAGATCCCGCATTTCCTGCGGCCGGCGAGCCGGATTTTCGACCGTCCGGGACGGCGGCGGCGGTTCGACGACCACCGTACCCGACGACGACGGATCAGACACCGTCGCGCGGCCCTCGATTATATCCCGCAGCGAGGGACGCGCCACCCTGCCTGTAACAGGCAGTTGCGCCGGCTCCCGGTAAGTGTCGTTGTCGGTGCCGAGAATTGATCCGTTCGCCGTCGGTATGGTCCCGGGCAGGAATGCCTCAAGGATCACCGATTTCGAGCTGCCGCGCGCCGGAAGACCTGTCCCCTGGTCGACGCGGACGAGCTGGATACCCTTGGGCACCCGGAACGGTACCGGCGGGACGTTTTCGAGCGCTTCGCCCATGAACGCCTTGAAGATCGGCGCCGCCACCGACGAGCCGGTTTCGTGGCGGCCAAGAGGCTTCGGCGCGTCGTAGCCCACGAAAACGCCGACCGCGAGGTCGGGCGAGAAGCCGACGAACCACGTATCGCGGCTCTCGTTCGTGGTTCCCGTCTTGCCGGCGAGCGGCCGGTTGAGCGACGCGATGCGCCGGCCCGTTCCGCGCTTCACGACACCCTCGAGCATCGAGACGATCTGATAGGAGGTGCGTGGGTCAGCAACCTTCGCCCGCAGGTCGGACAAGGCCGGCACGTCGAATGCGTCCGGCTTCACGTCATCGCAGCCCGGGCAGGAATAATCGGCGTGCGCAAGAACGGTGCGGCCGCTTCGATCCTGAATCTTGTCGATCAACGTCGGCTCTATCTTGTGTCCGCCGTTGACCAGCATCCCGTAAGCCGCCGTAAGCCGCAGCAGCGTCGTCTCGCCGGCGCCCAGCGACATGGCCAGAAGCTCCGGCAGACCGTCGGTGATGCCGAATCTGGCGGCGTAGTCGGCGACCGTATCCATGCCGATCTTCTGGGCGAGGCGAACCGTCATGACATTCCTGGATTTCTCGATTCCCGCTCGCAGCGGACTGGGCCCGTAGAACTTGTCCGAATAGTTTGCCGGCCGCCACGGCCCGAGCCCGGGGCCCTGATCGATGACGAACGGCGCATCGAGCACCATGCTCGACGGCGTGAAGCCGTTGTCGAGCGCCGCGAGATAGACGAACGGCTTGAAGGCGGAACCGGGCTGTCGACGCGCCTGCGTCGCGCGGTTGAATTCGCTGTTGTCGGCCGAGAAGCCGCCGGCGAGCGCGAGAACGCGCCCGGTGTGCGGATCCAGCGCGACGAGCGCCCCGTTGATCTCCGGTATCTGGCGCAACGCGTAGAGATTGTCCTGCGCCTGCCCGTCCTCCCGCGGAAGCTTTTCCACAGCAACGACATCCCCGGGCCGCAGGATGTCTGCAGGCGCCTTCACGGCGGGGCCGCGCCCGCCCTTGTCGTCGACGGGCCGCGCCCATTTCATCTCGGCAAGCGGAATAAGGCCTTCCAGGCCGTCGCCGAAGACGATCATCGCACTGCTATCGCCGGTTTCCGTCACGACGGCCGGCCGCCATTCGCTGAGATCGCTCGGAAACGGAATCTTCGCCAGCGCGCCGACCCAGTCTCCCGACAGATCGACGCGCCCGAGCGGGCCGCGCCAGCCGTGGCGGCGGTCGTAAGCCGACAATCCGCCCCGCAGCGACAATTCGGCAATCTGCTGGAGACGGGGATTGAGCGAGGTACGGACCGAAAGCCCGCCGTTATAGAGACGGGTTTCTCCGAACTGGGCGACCAGCCGGCGGCGCACCTCCTCGGTGTAATAGTCGGCGCGGGCGATAACGGTCCGCGATTTAGGCCGGGCTTCCACCGGCTTGGCGATCTCGGCGTCCGCGTCGGCCCGCGCGATGTAGCCGTCCTCGGCCATCCGGTTCAGCACATAGTCGCGCCGGGCGCGCGCCGCCTCGGGCCGGCGCAGCGGATGATAGTTGTTCGGCGCCTTCGGAAGCCCTGCGAGGAATGCGGCCTCGCCAACGGAAAGATCGTCCAGCGACTTGTCGAAATAGGTCAGTGCCGCCGCCGCGACCCCGTAGGATCCCGCACCGAGATAGATCTCGTTGAGATAGAGCTCGAGGATCGTATCCTTGGAAAACGCCCGCTCGATGCGGAAGGCGAGAATGATCTCCTTCGCCTTGCGGGCGATCGAGACCTCGTTCGTCAGCAGGAAGTTCTTGGCGACCTGCTGGGTGATCGTCGAGGCGCCGATGGGGCGGCGATTAGAACCGACATTGCGCAGATTGGTGACTACTGCGCGCAGGATACCGACGAAGTCGACGCCGGAATGCGTGTAGAAACGCTGGTCCTCGGCAGACAGAAACGCCTTGATGACGCGCTTCGGGATCGCGTCGACCGGAACGAAGATGCGCTTCTCGCGCGCGAACTCCGCCATGAGGCGTCCGTCGCCGGCGTGAACGCGGGTCGTCACGGGCGGCTGATAGTCGGCGAGCTGGTCGTACTTCGGCAGGCCCTTCCCGTAATGGTAGAACCCGTAAAGGGCGCTCCCCGCCGCCGCGACCGCGAGCACGACGAACGTCAGAAAAATTGCGGCGACTACCCTCATTACTCCCCCGTACCGCGTCAGACCATACGAACGCGCCGATCAGGAACGTGGATAGACTTAATATATGGCGAAATTAAGATTTTACTACTTCGCCCGCCGGGCCGGGAAACCAAATAAATATCGACTATCGACGTTCCGCGGCCTGCTGGCGTTCGAAATACTCGCTCACGGCGGTGGCGATCGAGCCCGCCATGATTTCACGTTGCCTGGGGTTACGGAGCATCCGCTCGTCGTCGCGGTTGGACAGATATCCGAGTTCGACCAGAACGGATGGAATATCGGGGGCCTTGAGCACCGCAAATCCTGCGAAACGATGCGTATTCCGCAACATCCGACGATGCCGCGCCAGCTTCTCGACGAGGGTTTTGGCGAATACCGCGGATTCGTTCATCGTTTCGCGCTGGGCGAGATCGATCAGGATATTGACGACATCGTCGGGTTGCTCGTCGAGATCGATGCCGGCGATGACGTCGGACTTGTTTTCCTTGGTCGCCAGCGCCGCCGCTTCCTTGTCCGAGGCGTTTTCGGAAAGGGTGTAGACGGACGTACCCCGCACCTTGCGGTTCCCGATCGAATCCGCGTGAACCGAAATGAACAGATCCGCGCCCGCCTTGCGGGCGATGGCGATACGGTCGCGGAGCCGGATGAAAACGTCGCGATCGCGCGTCAGCTGGACCCGGAAGCGCCCGGTCGCGAGCAGCTGGCGTTGCAGTTCCTGCGCGAAGGCGAGCACGATGTGCTTCTCCCAGACGCCGGACCGGCTCATCGCGCCCGGGTCGACGCCGCCGTGACCGGGATCGATCATGATCAGCTTTCGGCCCGGCCGCGGTTTCGGAATGACAGGGCTCGGGGCGGGATCGGCGGGACGCGCCGCGATCTGCGGCGGGGCAGGATCCGGTGCCGGCCTGCGATAGCCCTTCATGAAGGTTTCCCGCGTCGTCCGCGTCATGTCGACGACCAGCCGGTAGCTCGCGCCGGCTTTGGACGGCGGCAGAACGAAGGATTTCGTCACCTGGACGGGGCCGGTCGTATCCACCACCACGCGCGACGTTCCCGGCCTGAACAGACCGAAACGCATACCGGTGACAAGACCGCCGCGGGGCGGCCTTTTGACGCCCGAAGACCACGTAACCTCAGAGAGGTCGACGACCACACGCCACGGGTTCGGCAGCGAAAACGTCCGAAACTCGACGGTGCCGTCGAGGTCGAGGACGAGGCGGGTTTTGGTGGCGTAGACGCCGATCCGCACGCCCTGCACCTGCGGCGCGGTCGCCCACGCGGTGGAATCCGACAGCAGCGGGAAAACGACGGCCACCGCCAGTCCGATTCCCCGTATCACGTTTCGCAACCTGTACATATAGCGCGCCAAGCTTCGGGACCTACAAAATATACCCCAAATCACCTTGAAATTCCAACGCCATGAGCGCGCCGGCGTTTAAATTAAGTTGTACGTAACGGGCCGCAGGTCTATTGTAGGACTTGCGAACGTCCGCGGACGAACCGGCAATATTTCCGGCAACCCGCGCGACCCTCTTACATTGGATCGACTGCCCGGCCGACAGCAAGTCCATCGGGTACCGGCCAATAATGCGAGGTGGCCGCGCGGATCGTTCACGGTATATGGAAACCGAGGACCGGACCCGAGGAGGGTCACAGGCGACCCGGAGAGTCCCCGCCCTGGCGGCAGCGCCCGCAAGCGATGCCCCATTTGGCAGGTAGACGGAGGTCCCACGGTCCGACAGGCACGGAACACAACCGATCCGTCGTTCGCCAGACGGTTGCGTTTTCGTGCCGGAGATAAAGAAACACATGTCGAAGCGCATGCTTATCGACGGCGCGCACTCGGAAGAAATCCGGGTCGTCGTCACCCAAGGGAATCGTCTCGACGAATACGACATCGAGACGTCTTTCAAGAAACAGATCAAAGGCAATATCTATCTCGCCAAGGTGACGCGCGTCGAACCGTCGCTGCAGGCGGCGTTCGTCGATTTCGGCGGTAACCGGCACGGTTTCCTGGCGTTCAGCGAAATCCACCCGGACTACTACCAGATCCCGGTAGAGGACCGGCAGGCGCTGATCGAGGAGCAGGAAGCGCTCGAGATGAAAGCGCGTGCCGCCCGCGAGCATCTCGAGGACATCGACGGCGAATACGGCGAAGACGAAGACGAGACCGACGCGCGGCCGGAAGGCGCCGGACGGGAAGCCGAAGAAGACGAGTACGATGCCGGGGAAACCGGGACGAGCGCCGAGGACGACGAAGAGACCCGGGAAGAGGCACCGGAAGACGCCGACGAGGTCGATCCGGAGTCGTCGGAAAACGCCTATTCGGGCGTTGCCCTGCCCGATGCCGCGGAAGAAGAAGCGCCGGACGAAGAACACGATCACGAGGAGCGCGACCCCGATCCGGTGGCCGCCGATCCCGACGTCGCCGAAGCCCTCGAAGCGGCCGAAAGCGCAGCGCCGCGGCGGACCCGTTCGATGCGGCGCTACAAGATCCAGGAAGTCATCAAGCGGCGGCAGATCCTCCTCGTCCAGGTGGTGAAGGAGGAACGCGGCAACAAGGGCGCAGCGCTTACGACCTACATCTCGCTCGCGGGACGCTACTGCGTGCTGATGCCGAATTCGTCGCGCGGCGGCGGGATTTCCCGCAAGATCACCAGCGCCAAGGAACGCCGCAAACTGCGCGATACGCTGAACGCGCTCGACGTCCCGCAGGGGATGGGCGTGATCATCCGTACCGCCGGGCTTGAACGCAGCAAGGCGGAAATCCGCCGGGACTTCGAATATCTCATTCGCGCCTGGGACGAAGTGCGCGAGGTCACGCTTGAATCGACCGCGCCCGACCTCGTCTACGAGGAAGGCAATATCATCAAGCGGGCGATCCGCGACGTCTATTCGAAGGAAATCGACGAAATCCTCATAGAGGGCAACGAGACCTATCAGACCGCGAAGAGGTTCATGCGGCTGATGATGCCGAGCCATGCGAAACGGGTGCAGCCGTACCGCGACGAGACGATCCCGCTCTATCAGCGGTTCCAGATCGAGCAGCAGCTCGACGCGATGCACAATCC
>JAYQUR010000059.1:0-13609 GCA_038148075.1 Alphaproteobacteria bacterium
GCCCCGCACCATCCCCACAATCGCCGCGGGCTCGATCGGCAGCGTGTCGATCCGCACCCCGAACTCCTTGAGCGCGTCCTCCACCGCCGACGCAACCGCCGACGTCACCGGGATCGTGCCGCCCTCGCCGGCGCCCTTGACGCCGAGGGGGTTGAGCGGCGTCGGGCTTTCCATGTGGCGGATGTCGAAGCTCGGCACCTCGGGCGCCGACGGCAGCAGGTATTCGCCGAAGTTCGTCGTCTGCGGCTGGCCGGACCCGTCGTAAATCATGCGTTCGAACAGGGCGCTGCCGAGCCCGTGCGCCGCGCCGCCGGCGATCTGGCCTTCGACGATCAGCGGATTGATGAGGCGGCCGCTGTCGTGGACGATGGTGTAGCGGACGACGTGGACGTGGCCGGTGCCCGGATCGGCCTCGACCTCGCAGACGTGGACGCCGTTGCAATAGGTGAGCGTGGCGGGCTGGAACTCGGCGCTCGCCTCCATCCCCGGATCGACGCCGCCGGGGAGCGAGAAGCCGGGCATGCCCTGGACGGCGCGGGCGACGTCGCCGAGCCCGACCGAGAGGTCGGATCCCTTCACCGTGATGCGGCCGTCCGCGAGCTCGAGGTCTTCCTCCGCCGCCTCCAATAGATGCGCGGCCACCTTGATCGCCTTGGCGCGTACCTCCGTGGACGCCACGTGGACCGACGAGCCCGCGGTCACCGCCTGGCGGGACGCGAACGCGCCGAGGCCGAGCGAGACCGTCGCGGTGTCGCCGGTCACCACGTCGATATCTTCCAGCGCGACGCCGAGCTGCGCGGCGCACACCTGGCCGAGCGCGGTCCTGAGCCCCTGCCCCTGGTCGGTCGCGCCGGTATAGACGACCACCTTGCCGGACGGCTTCACGCGGACGACGGCGCTCTCGAACGGGCCGCGGCCGGTGCCCTCGACGTAGTTGGCGATGCCGAGGCCGAGATAGCGGCCCTCTTTTCTGGCCGACTCCCGCCGCGCCTCGAAGCCCGCGACGTCGGCGGCCTCCAGCGCGTTCTCCAGCGCCGCCGGGTAATCGCCGGAATCGTAGGTCATCACGGCGCCGTCGCGGGTGCGCACGCCGGTGTCGTAGGGCATGGCGTCGGCGGGGATCAGGTTGCGGCGGCGCACGTCGATGCGGTCGAGGTCGAGTTCGCGCGCGATGCGGTCCATCAGCCGCTCCATCGCGAAGGTGCCCTGGGGCCGGCCCGCGCCGCGCACCGGCGTGACCGGCGTCATGTTGGTGAGCGCGAGCTTCACGTCAATCGACATGGCGGGCAGCTCGTACGGGCCGATGAAGTTGGTCGCCGCGTTGTAGGGCAGGTTGACGCCGTAGGGCGTGTAGGCGCCGTGGTCGTGCGCCATCGTCCCGCGCACCGCCAGCAGCCTTCCGTCGGCGTCGGCGGCAACCTCGAGGTCCCACAGCTGGTCGCGCTCCATCGTCGCCGCGGTGAAATGCTCGCGCCGGTCCTCGACCCATTTGACGGGGCGGCCGAGTTTGAGCGCCGCGAACGGGACGACGACCTCCTCCTGGTAGAAGACGAACTTGGGCCCGAAGCCGCCGCCGACATTGGGCGTGATGACGCGCACGCGGTCCTCGGGCAGGCCGAACATCTGGACGAGGATGCCCTGCGCGCGGTGCGCCATCTGGGTCGCCGACCAGACGGTGAGCACGCCGTCTCGCGCATCGAGCTCGGCCGCGACGCCGCGGCATTCCATCGCGTGGCCGAGGCCCTTGTGCTGGTGCAGCGTCTCGCGGAAGACGTGGGGGGCGGACGCGAACGCCGCGTCGACGTCGCCGTAGGCCAGCGAGAAGGCGGCGACGATATTGTCGTCGAAGGCTTCGTGCGCCTTGGGCGATCCCGCTTCCAGCGCGCCGAGATAGTCGGCCGAGACCGGCAGCGGATCGTAATCGACCTCGACCAGCGCGGCCGCGTCCTCGGCCCTGTAGGGATGATCGGCGATCACGCAGGCGACCGGCTCGCCCACGTAACGGACGACGCCGTCGGCCAGCGCGGACGGGCTCGCCGAATGGCGGAGCGCGCCGGACGGCTGCTCCACCGGGAGGACGATGTCGGGCAGCAGTGCGCGCAGATCGTCGGCGGCAAACACGGCGACGACGCCGTCGGCCTCGCGCGCGGCGGACGCGTCGATCCTGCCGACGCGCGCGTGCGCGAACGGGCTGCGCACGAACGCCGCGTGCAGCATGCCGGGCCGGTGAATGTCGTCGAGATAGCGCCCCTTGCCGCGCAGCAGCGCGGGATCCTCGACCCGCTTTACCTTTTCGCCGAACAATTCGTCGCCCCCTGCGCTTCCTTCAACCGGGCGCAGAATATCGGGCAGGACGCATGAGGGCTAGGTGGCGGACACCCCCTCCCCAGCCCTCCCCCTGAAGGGAGAGGGGATAAGATGGAGCGGGGTTTTCGTATTCGTCCCCTCGCCCCTCCGGGGAGAGGGTCAGGGAGAGGGGGAAACGAAACGTCCCTACTCCGCCGCCTGCTTCGTTTCCTTGCGCTCGGCATTGAGCTGCTTCAGGGCGAACAGGTAGTCGGGATCGAGGCGCCAGTGCTCGACGACCTTGGCGGCGGTGTCGAGCTTGATACGGTCGTAGAAGTCGAGCCCGCGCTGCAGCTCGGACGGATCGACCACCTTGTCGCCCGGCCGGGCGCTGCGGCTGAGTAGGAAGATCGAGGCGAAGTCGGGCTTCAGGATGTTGAGCGACTTGCACAGGATGGCGAGCGCTTCGCCGCCCGGCTCGAACACGAACCGGCGGACGAGCTTGTTGCTGAGATCGGACAGGCCGGCCAGCATTTCCTCGAACAGCGCGATCTCGCCCTGGCGCAGGGTCTGGATCATCAACTGCGGCGTCACCTTGCCGGCGGCGATGAGCTGGTTGATCATCCCGTCGGTGCTGTCGGCGTTGACGGCGCGCGCGATGGGCTCGCCCATCAGGTCCTTCACGGCGCGCTCGATCGACTTGTCGAGCTCGACCGAATCGATGTCGAAGCGATCGACGATGCTCTTGCGGAGCGCCGCCGACACCCACCAGTACATTTTCTTCGCCAGCGGAGGCGACAGCTCGTTGCGGCGCAGCAGCGGGTCCTGGAGATCGGTATGCGTTTCCGACCGATCGACGATGCGTTCCATCGTCTCGCCCGATATGTGCGCGCCGCGGTTCTCGACCAGCGTCTTGATGACTTCGTTGTTGTCGGTCTCGACCAACGCGTCGGATACCGCCTCGGAAACGCTCTCGCGCATGGCGATGGCGAGCTGATGCTCGGCGGTGCGGTGACGGATGATCTCGACGAGCTCGATATCCTGCAGCACGGCGCTTTCGATCAGGATCGGATAGGCGATCTCGATCGCGTCGTTGGCCAGCGCGCTGATGATCTGGGGCGGCGCCTCGGGCAAGCCGCTCAGCGTTTCCGCCAGCGCCTTGCGGACGACTTCCTCCACATCGCCGATCAGGCGCTGGAGAATCTCGCCCATCATGCCGCGCTCGTCGTCGGTCAGCTCGGAATGGGAATCGTAGAACAGATCTCCCAGCGCCTTCACCAGCGCGGAGCGCCCGGCCGTCGATTTGTCGCGCGCGAGGGCGACGAGTTCCTGGAACTCGGCGCTGGCGTCCGACAGCTCGGCGGCCACCTCCGTGGAGATCTTCGTATTCATGGCCCGAAACCTAGGGAACGGGAATTAATCTACGGTTAATTCGCGCCGAATTCCCCGGGATTTCGAGAATAAGTTCTGATCAATTCGGCGATTCTACTTGGAACGCCGCCGGTCGCCGCGCGAGCCGTCGTCCGCTTCGCCGTCTCCGTTCCTATTCCGCGGCGCGGGCGCTTTCCTGAACCTGCTTGAGGGCGAAGAGGAAATCGGGATCCAGGTGCCAGCGCTTGACCACCTTTCGGGCGGTGCTGGATGATCTCGATCAGCTCGATATCCTGCAACACAGTGCTTTGGGTCAGGATGGCGTGCGCGACCTCGATCTCGTCGTTGGCGAGGACGGCGACGAGATCGGACGGCGCATCGCTCTCGCCCGCCATACGCTCGGCCAGCGCCTGACGCACGCGCATTTCGACGTCGTGAATCAGGTGGCGGAGAATGTCGGTCATGATCGACCGTTCGGAATCCCGCAGGACCGTATCGGTATCGAAGAAAAGATCGCCGACGATCTGGACCAGACGCGTCCGGCCTTCGAACGACCGGTCCCGCGCAAGCGACATCAGCTCGTTGAAATCGATCTGTTCGGTAGAACTCATGGTCAGGAACTCAACGCCGATTCCGGCTGGGAATTGTCTGCAAGCATTTGAGATTCAAATTAATTTTGGGTTAATCGGCGGTAACCGTAAGACGGATCGAACGCGGCTGAAAATGTCCGAACGGCCGTTAACCCGTTTCGTACATCCACCGTTAATCACACCGTTGTATCATCCGGGATCAATCGGAACCAGAACGGTCCATCGAACCTGACATGAACATCAACGGTTTCAATCCCCTCTCCCAGGGGAGCGGCGCCGCGTCCTATGCGCAGAACGCGCAGAACGGCGGCGCCCACGGCGGTCGCGCCCGCGAGGCATCGGCCGCCTCCACCCCGGCGGCCAGCCCGCCGGCGGCCCCGCCCCACGAGGCACGTGCGCAGCAGCCCCATCAGGTCCGGCCGGTGCTCGACGGCTCCGACGCGGCGCTCACCTGGCGCGACATCCCGCGCGGCTCGATCGTAGACATCGTCGCCTGACCGGCGACAATCGAATACGTCGCCTGACCGGCGACAACCGTATACGTCGCCAGATGCCCACGGCCTTGCGCCGCCCCGCTCGGCGCGACATGCTTGGGGCATGTCGGAAACGCCTTCGCTGACCGGTCCCAGCGTCCGCGAGGTCCCCGAGGGGGACAATCGCGAGCGGCTGGTGTGCCCGGACTGCGGCTTCGTCAATTACGAGAATCCCAAGATCGTCGTCGGCGCCGTCTGCACATGGGAGGCGAAGCTGCTGCTGTGCCGCCGCGCAATCGCGCCGCGGCACGGGTTCTGGACGATCCCGGCCGGCTATCTCGAACTGAACGAGACCGCCGAGGCCGGCGCCGCCCGCGAGGTACGCGAGGAAGCCCGCGCCGAGATCGCCCTCGAAGGGCTGATCGGCGTCTACAACGTGCCGCGCATCAGCCAGATCCAGCTCATCTACCGCGCAACGCTTGACGACGGCACGTTCGGCGCGGGCGAGGAGACGCTGGAGGCGGACCTGTTCGGCTGGGACGAGATCCCGTGGGACGACATCGCCTTCCCGTCGGTCCGCTGGGCGTTGAACCACTGGCGCGAGATCGCTGACGCCTCGCACTGGCCGCCGTTCTCGAACCCGCCGGGGGAAGACGGGAATTACTGAAGTAGACCGTTAGTGCGACCGTGCCTCAGGCCCGCAGCTCCGCCGGCGGGAACACCCCGGCCTTGCCGATCATCGCCGGCACCGCGTGGCCGAGCTGCTCGCCGATCCAGTCGCCGGCGGCGATCAGCTTGTCCAGATCGATGCCGGTCTCGATGCCCATGCGGTCCAGCATGTAGACCAGATCCTCCGACGGGACGTTGCCGGTGGCCCTGGGCGCAAACGGACAGCCGCCGATGCCGCCGGCGGATGCGTCGATCGCGCCGACGCCCGCCTCGACCGCGGCGTAGCAGTTGGCGAGGCCGGTGTTGCGCGTGTTGTGGAAATGCGCGCGCAGCCGGGCGCCGGGCGCCTTTTCCCGTACGGCGCCGAACAGGTCGCTCACCTGGCTGGGGACGGCGCAGCCGATGGTGTCGGCGAGCGCGATTTCGAACGTGTCCGGCCCTGCGCAGCGCTCGACGAGGCCGATCACGCGCTCGGCCGGCACCTCGCCCTGGAACGGGCATCCGAACGCGGTCGAGATGGTCAGCGAGCAGCGCACGCCCGCCGCGGCCGCTGTCGCGCGGATGTCCTCGAAGACGTCGACCGCCTGTTCGATGGTGGTGCCCTGGTTCTTCTGGCTGAACGTATCCGAGGCGACAAGCGCGTAGTTCACCTCCTCGCAACCGGCCTCGAGCGCCCGGTCGAGGCCGCGGCGGTTCAGGACGAGCCCGATATAGGTGACGCCGTCGTCCTTCGGCAGACCGGCCATCACCGCCTCCGCATCGGCCATCTGCGGCACCCGCTTGGGATTGACGAAACTCACCGCCTCCATGCGGCGGATTCCGGCATCGACCAGCCTGGCGATGAAGGCGAGGCGGGTTTCGACGTCAAGCGCGACCGGCTCGTTCTGGAGCCCGTCGCGCGGGCCGACGTCGATGATCTCTATGCTGCGTGCCATATCGTTTTCCCTCTTTCTCGGGCGCACCATACCGCAAATCAGCGCTTCGCGGCGCGTCGTTCCATCGATCGGCTGGCGAGCGCGAGGACCGCGCCGAGCACGGCGAGCGCGAGGACCAGCGGCAGCGCGCCTTCCCAGCTGCCGGCGCTTTGGCGCGCGGCGGCGAGCGCGGGCGGGCCGAACAGCTGGCCGGTGTTGGTCCCCATCACCATCAACCCGTTCATGGTGCCGATCTGGGCCGGCGACGGCGTGTAGGTCGCGACCGAACCGAGCACGGCGGCCGGGATCAAGCCGCCGGCGATGCCGAAGGCCAGCGCGAGCGCGAGGCGCGCGCCGTCGGGGACGGCAGGCGAGAACAGCCCGATCTCGCAGGCCGCCATGCCGAGCGCGCCGCCGAACAGCAGCACCCAGGTGGCCGTTCCCCGGCCCATCAGCCGCGCGGCGATCCAGTTGCCGCCGGCATTGAACATCAGGACGGTGGCGGGGACGATCGCGGCCAGCAGCGTCGCGGCGCCGCGCGTCTCCTCCAGGTAGGTGGGCAGCCAGTTCATCATCGAGATGTGCTGTGCCGCATAGAGCGCGAAACAGGCCGACGCGAGCACGGCGCCCGGCGTCGCCAGCGTCCGCGAGATGTTGCGCCACAGCGGCTCGGGCGCGATCTCGCCGACCTGGCGGCGCTGCCAGTCGGCAGTGACGAAATAGACCGCGACGGCCCAGAGCAGCGTGACGACCGTGCAGAAGATCCACAGCGTCCGCCAGCCGACATGGTCGTGGACCAGCGCGCCGACGATCATCATACCGGCGAAGCCGCAGGGCAAATAGGACGACCAGACGCCGAGCGCCCACCGACGGTCGTCACCGGACGTGACGCGGACGATGATCCCGGCACCGGTGATCGTCGCCGCCGTAAAGCCGACGCCTTCGAGGAAGCGGGCGAAGAGCATCTCCAGGCCGGTGGTGACGAACGCTCCGAGCAGGCTTCCCGCGGCAAGAAAACAGAGGCCGGTGAGCAGGACGCGGCGCTGGCCGAGCCGGTCGGCGATGCTGCCGGCGATCAGACCGATGGCGAAGCCGGTGCAGGAGATCATCGACGCGATCCAGCCGCCCATGACGAGCCCGGCGCCGAGCTCGGCGCGGACGTCCGGCAGCGCCGGCGGCAGCTTTCCGATATGCATGGCCGCGACGATTCCGGCGCCGAACGCGGTCCACACCACCAGCCACCGCGTTTGCCGAGTCTTCCCTTCCTCACCCATGTGCTCTTATCGCCTGCCGTGCTTGACCCGTCCAGACCGGTCGGGGAACATGCGCGCCGGTGAATTCAGGGAATACGGGAAAAGGCTACATGGGCACCGAATCCGAGGTGCGGTCGGGACCGCTGTCGAACATCCGCGTCATCGAGATGGGCACCATGATCGCCGGCCCGTTCTGCGGCCAGCTGCTGGCCGACAACGGCGCCGAGGTCATCAAACTGGAACAGCCGGGCGTCGGCGACCCGATGCGCGAATGGGGCAAGGAAAAGGAGCACGGCAAGGCTCTGTTCTGGCCGGTGCTCGCCCGTAACAAGCTGTCGGCGACGCTGAACGCGCGCGAAGCGGAGGGGCAGGCGCTGGTCAAGAAGCTTGTCGAGGGCGCCGACATGCTGCTGGAGAATTTCCGGCCCGGCACAATGGAACGCTGGGGCCTCGGCTACGACGTGCTGTCCGAGATCAACCCGAAGCTGATCATGATCCGCGTCTCCGGCTTCGGCCAGACCGGCCCGTACGCCAAACGCGCCGGCTACGGCGCCATCGGCGAGGCGATGGGCGGTCTGCGCTATACGACGGGCGATCCGTCGCTACCGCCGAGCCGGGCCGGCATCTCGATCGGCGATTCGCTTGCCGCCACATACGCCTGCATGGGCGCGATGATGGCGCTGAACCAGGTTCACCTGACGGGCCGCGGCCAGGTCGTCGATTCCTCGATCTACGAATCCGTCCTCAACGTGATGGAGAGCCTGATTACCGACTACGACGTCGGCGGCGTGATCCGCGAGCGAACGGGATCCTTCCTGCCGAAGATCGCACCGTCGAACGTCTACCCGACCAGGAACGGCATCTGGCTGGTGATCGGCGCCAACCAGGATTCGGTTTGGAAGCGCATGGCCGAGGCCATGGGCCGGCCCGAGCTCGGCACCGACGAGAAATACGCGACCCACACGGCGCGCGGCCTCAACCAGATCGAACTCGACGAGTTGATCGCCGACTGGACGCGCACCTTCGATGTTGCCGACCTGGAAGCGCACCTCAACGCGCACGGCATCCCCAACGGCAAGATTTACCGCGCGCCGGAAATGATGGACGATCCGCAGTTTGCGGCGCGCGAAAGCATCGTGCGGGTGAACCATCCGGAGTTCGGCGACATCGCCATGCAGAACGTCGCGCCCAAGCTGTCCGAAACCCCCGGCGCGGTACGCCACCCGGGCCCGACGCTCGGCGAGCACAACGCTTATGTATGGGGCGAGCTGGCGGGCAAGTCGGCGGGCGAGATTGCGGCGCTGGAAGCAAACGGAATTATTTGATTTCCCGTTTCCTGGATTCCGATACCGCCAGGTACCACGTGCTGGCGAAAATCACCGCCGCGCCGGCCAGTGTCCAGACATCGGTGCTCTCGGAAAACAGCAGCCACGCCGCCGTCGCAACGATCGGCAGCCTGAGAAAGTCGAACGGGACGACGGCGCTCATGTCTGCGGCGGCGTAGGCACGGCTGACGAACCAGACGCCCATCGTTCCCGTCACGCCGACGCCGGCCATCAGCGCCAGGTCGACTGCGTTCATCGGCACCCAGTAGAAGAAAGACGGCACCGCGGCGAGCGGGCACATCAGGATATTCACCCAGGCGGTCGTCGCGACCGAGTTCTCGGTTGTCATGAGCTTCTTGATGCAGATGTTCGAGCAGGCGTAGGACACGGCGCCGCCGAGGACCATCATCGCTCCGAAGCCGACCTGCTCGAAGCCGGGCCGGACGATGATCAGCACGCCCGCGAACCCGCCGGCGGTCGCGACGACGCGCGCCGCGCCGAACCGCTCGCCGAGCAGCAGAGCCGCCAACACGACGATGAAGATAGGCTGCGTGAAGCTGAGCGATATCACTTCCGATAGCGGAATTTCCCCGATGCCGATGAACAGCCCCAACATGCCGAAATAGGCGAACAGGGCGCGTCCGACCTGCAACGGGAACCGCCGTGTCCGCAGAAAACCGACGCCGCGGCGCGCGAACAGCGGCGCCATCAGGGCGATCCCGACGAGCGTGCGCACGAACAGTATCTGGAAGGACGTGTAGTCGTCGGTCAGCGCGCGGACGAGCACGGTCATCGCCGACCAGCTCGCCACGGCAAGCAGCATGAAGCCGATGCCACGGAGGGTGGTGCTGGCGGTGTCGGTCAACGGCGGCCGAGCGTGAAGGTTGCGTCGATCAGACCAGTCCGATCTTCACGACGTTGGCACGGTAGGCGGGGCGTGCGCACAGCGCATCGTACCAGCGCCGCAGATGCGGAAGATTCGGCCGGTCGATGGGGAGCTCGAACCAGCGGTAGGCAAGCGGGCCGAGCGGAATGTCCGCCATCGTAAAGCTGTTTCCGCCGGCATAGGCGTTGTCGGCCAGATGGCCGTCGAAAATCTTCCACGCCTCGCCCCACTTCGCCGCCGCCGCGGCGATGGCCGCCGGATCGCGATCCTCCTCCGGCAAGCGGACGAGCGGGTGGAACACCGGCACCATCAGCGGGTTGAGGACCGAAAGCTGCCAGTCCATCCACATCTCGCAGCGCGCGCGGTCGCCGGTATCGGCGGGGCACAGCCTGTCGAGGCTGTGGTTGGCGGCGAGCCAGCGGACGATGGTGTTCGATTCCCACAATACGAGGTCGTGGTCGATCACCGTGGGGACGAGACCGTTCGGATTGAGCGCGCGGTATTCCGCCCGGTCGTTGCCGCCATAGGGCCCGCCGATATCCTCGCGCTCGTGCTTCAGCCCGATCTCGGCCAGCGTCCACAGCACCTTCATCACGTTGGACGACGTATTGCGTCCCTTGACCAGCAGCATGTCTCGCGCTCCTCTCTACTGAAGGCCGATATCGATGACGTTCTTCTTGAACGCGGGGCGGGCGGCGATGGCGTCGTACCAGCGCTGCACGTTCGGATAATCCTCGCGTTCGATCGGCAGGTTGAACCAGCGGAACACGAACGGCGCCGCGGGAATGTCGCCGAAACCGAAATCGTCGCCCGACAGAAACGCGTGATCCGCGAGCCACCATTCGAGGACGGCGACCGCCTTCGAGAATCCGTCGCGCGCCCTGGCGATGGCGTCCATGTCGCGCTCGGCTTCCGGCGTGCGGATCAACCCCTGGAAGACCGGAACGTGCGGCGGCGACAGGGTCGTCGACGCCCAGTCCATCCAGCGTCCGCCGCTGGCGCGGTCCTGCAGCGATTTCGGCCAGATCGGCGTGTCCTGCCCGTACTTCTCGACGAGATAGCGCACGCAGGCATTCGATTCCCACAGGATGAACCCGTCGTCGTCGATGGTGGGAACGCGCGCGTTCGGGTTGAGGGCGAGATAGTCGGGCTCGTTATTGCCGCCGAACGGCCCGCCGAGGTCGGAGCGCTCGAACGGAAGATCGATCTCCTCGCACAGCCAGACGACTTTCTGGACATTGGACGAGGTATTACGGCCGAGAATCTTCAGCATGGTCGTGTCTCCCTTGTTCTCTCTTCGATAGCGCGGTTGGCGCGTCCGCGCCAGCGGCATCGCTTAAACCCCCGCCGCCTTGCCGTCGGCCCGCGGATCGGACGCGCCTTCCATGACGCCGTCCGCCGACAGCGACACCGCTCCGGCATGGCCCATCAGGTCCGAGAACGGATAGATGACCTCGACCTCGTGACCGGCGGCAACGAGATCGCCGACGAGCGCGGGATCGAACCGCGATTCCATCTTGAGATTGGTGCCGACGTCGCCCCAGGTGCGGCCCAGCAGGAAGCGCGGCGCAGTGATCGCCTGCTGCAGCGACCGGCCGTAGAGCACGTGGCGGGTGAAAACGAGCGCCTGGGTCTGCGGCTGGCCCTCGCCGCCCATCGTGCCGTAGGACAGCACCTTGCCGTCCGCAAGTTCCGCCATCGCCGGGTTGAGGGTATGGAACGGCCGCCGGCCGGGCGCGAGACGGTTGACGTCGCCATCCTTGAGGGAAAAGGACGAGCCGCGGTTCTGCCACAGGATGCCGGTATCGCCGAGCACGATGCCCGAGCCGTATTCCCAGTAGATCGACTGGATGAACGAGACCGCGTTGCCGGCCGCGTCGATGGCGCCCATCCAGATCGTATCGCCGTCTTTCGCGGGGACCGGCCACGGCAGCGCCGTCTTCGGGTCGATGGCGGAGGCGCGGGCATCGAGGTCGGCGGCGGTCAGGAAATCCTCCGGCGCGACGTCCATCGCCGCCGGGTCCTGGACATGGGCGTTGCGGACGATGAAGGCCTGCTTGATGCATTCGACGAGGCCATGGATGTGATCGAAGCCCTCGGCCTCGGAAACGCCGAGCCGGTCATACAGGCCGAGGATCATCAGCGACGCGAGGCCCTGGGTCGGCGGCGGCATGTTCCACACGCGCCCGGCCCCGAGATCGACCGACAGCGGCGCCAGTTTCAGCGCTTTGTGGCGGGCGAGATCGTCGGCGGTGATCGGCGATCCGGCCCGTTCCAGATCGGCCGCGATGTCGGTCGCCAGCGCGCCGCGATAGAACGTCTCGAACCCGTCCGCGGCCAGTCTTTTCAGCGTCGCAGCAAGGCGCGGCTGGCGGAATATCACGCCTTCCGCGGGAACCATTCCGTTCGGCAGGAAGGCTTCGTCGAACCCCGGCTGCCCCTTTAGTTCCGCCAGTTTCGCGTTCGTGGTCCGCTCCTGGTTCCCGGTCGCCGGAAACCCCCGTTCCGCATGATGTATCGCCGCTTCCAGCAAGGCCTCGCGGGCCATTTTCCCGCCGAGCTCGCCGGCGATCTCGAGCGCCGCCTGCCAACCCGACAGCGTGCCGGCAACCGTGTTGGCGGCCAGCGGCCCGCGCGCCGGGATGGCGTCGAGGCCGGCGTTGCGGTAGAGCGCGTCGGTGACCTTCTCTCCCGCCGCGCCGCACGCGTCGATACCGACCGGCGCCTTGCCGGCGGGCTTCACGATCCAGAACCCGTCGCCGCCGATGGCGTTCATGTGCGGATAGATCACCGGGATCGTCGCAGCCATGGCGATCGTCGCCTCGACGGCGTTGCCGCCGGCCTTCAGCACATCGCGGCCGGCCTCGGCGGCGAGATGGTGCGGCGCGGTGACGATGCCGCCGGTGGCGAAGACGGAATTAAGCAATCCGGCTCTCCTGCCCGGGCGCGAGATGGATTTCGGCGACCGGGTGATGGCCTTCTACGAACACCGGATGACGCTCGAACAGCTCCGGATCGTGGCCGGGGACGATCCGGTCCGTGTCGTCGCCGAGCACGTCGCGGATCGCGCGGTAGACCTTGATCAGGTTCCACGTGTTGCCCTGAACGTAGGCGGGCGGCCACATTTTCTCGATGTTGACGTACCAGTAGACGCAGTCGCCGGCGACGACATAGGGCCCGCCCGAGGTCTGCACCTCGATCCACTGGCAGCCGAAGGTGTGCGAGTCCGCCGCAAGCCGGCAGGTGACGCCGGGCGCGAACTCGGTGTCGCCATCCAGCAGGTTGACGCGGCCCTCGGCCATCAGCGCGTCGACCGTGTCGAGGTCGACCTTGTTCATCGACGACAGCGGCCACATCTTCGTGTCGGTTCCGAGCGGCGGCGGCATCTCGTAGACCTGTTTCCACCCCTCGTATTCCGACCTTTGCACGTGGAAGGTGGCGTTCGGGAACCGGTCGACGTTGCCGGCATGGTCGAAATGCAAATGCGTCAGGATGATGTCCTTTATGTCTTCCGGCGCGAAGCCGACCTTGGCGAGGATCGTATCGGGGTGTTCGACGTCCTCGTAGGTCTTGCCCGAGGGCGACCAGTCGCCCTTCATCCCGGTGTCGATCAGGATCGGCCGCTCCGCCCCCGCCTCGCCGCCGTGGATCAGCGAATAGACCATGGGATTCCGGATCATGCCCTGGTTCGAGTTCACGATGGTGCCGCCGAAGAAGTCGCGCGGCATGTGCGAGCGGGCGTAGCGGAACGCCCAGATGGTCCAGTCGGCCATGTTTTTCTCCTATTGTTGCGGCGCCGACCCTCTCCCCCACCCGGCCACCCACAGGATCATCGCAATGGG
>JAYQUR010000060.1:0-13583 GCA_038148075.1 Alphaproteobacteria bacterium
CCCTTCAGCAGCCCCATTGCCTTGAGTTAAGGCGTCGCGCCCGACAGCGATCGCCGGGGGTCGTCGACGGGGTCGGCTAGCAGCCAGTCGGTGGCGGCGGCAAAGGCGTCGAGCGCCGCGGCGAAGGCCTCCGCAAAACCCGGATCCGCGATCTGCAACGACCGCATTTCGTCCATCAGCTCCGCCAGCGCCTCGCCGCCGTCGCGCTGGATCTTGCGGCCGACGAGGTCTATCGCCTGAATGCCGTTGGTACCTTCGTAGATCGGCGTGATTCGGCAGTCGCGGTAGTACTGGGCCGCGCCGGTTTCCTCGATGAAGCCGGCGCCGCCGTGGATCTGGACGCCGATCGAGGCGGTCTCGACGCCGTTGTCGGTCGACCATGCCTTGACGATGGGTACCAGCAGGTCGACGCGGCGCTGGGCGGCGGCCCGCACGCCGTCGTCCGGATGCCGGTGCGCGATATCGAGCTGGGCGGAGACGTAACAGCCCAGCGCGCGCGCCGCCTCGGTCTGTGCGCGCATCAGCATCAGGTTCCGGCGAACGTCCGGATGGCGGATAATGGCGACTTCGCCTGCGGCCGGGTCGGCCGGATCGCGGCCCTGCACGCGTTCGCGGGCATAGTCCGCCGCATGCTGGTAGGCGCGCTCCGCAATGCCCACGCCTTCGCGGCCGACGGCGAGACGCGCGCTGTTCATCATCGCGAACATGTACTCCATGCCGCGGAATTCCTCGCCCACGAGATAGCCGATTGCGCCATCGTTCTCGCCGAACTGCATCACGCAGGTCGGGCTGCCGTGAATGCCGAGCTTGTGCTCCAGCGACACCGCGCGCAGGTCGTTGCGGTCGCCGAGCGATCCGTCGTCGTTGACGAGGAACTTGGGCACGATAAACAGAGAGATGCCGCGCGTCCCCGGGGGCGCGTCGGGCGTACGGGCAAGCACCATGTGGACGATGTTGTCCGTCATGTCGTGTTCGCCCCAGGTCGTGAAGATCTTCTGGCCCGTGATGCGATAGCGATCTCCATCCGGCACCGCCCGCGTCTTGAGCGCCCCCACGTCCGATCCGGCGCCCGGTTCTGTCAGCACCATCGTGCCGGTCCACTCGCCGGTGACGAGCTTGGGCATCCATTTCGCCTTTTGCGCGTCGGAGCCGAATTTTTCCAGACATTCGACGGCGGCGATGGTGAGAACCGGGCACAGCATGAAGGCGAGATTGGCGGAATCCCACATTTCGAAGACCGGGGTCGCGACCAGCAACGGCAGGCCCTGTCCGCCGATTTCGGGATCGAACTGGATGCCGTTCCAGCCGCCTTCGACATAGGCCCGGTAAGCCTCGCGGAAGCCGGTCGGCGTGACGACCACGCCGTTTTCCAGGCGCGAGCCCTCGAGGTCGCCGCTGCGGTTGAGCGGCGACAGCACGTCGCGGCCCATCTTGCCGGCTTCGTCCAGCACCGCGCGAACGAGATCGGATGTCGCTTCCTCGTATCCGGGGAGCGAATTGACCGTTTCGAGGCCGACGAGTTCCTCGATCACGAACTGCATCTCGCGGAGGGGGGGATTGAACTCTGCCATTGTCTGTCTCCTGGAGAACCCGTTTCGGGCCGGTGCGCCTGTTCAGAGAACCTTGCCGGGGTTCATGATGCCTTTCGGATCGAGGGTCGCTTTGATCGCCCGCATCACGTCGAGCGCTTCCGGCGACTTGTAATGCTCCAGCTCGCCGCGGCGCAGCCGGCCGATGCCGTGCTCGGCGCTGATCGAGCCGCCTATCCCGACCGTGCGGTCGTAGACGATCCTGTGTATGTCCGGCTCCAGCGCCCTGAAGTCGTCGTCGGTCATGTCCAGCGGCCGGCTCATGTTGAAGTGCACGTTGCCGTCGCCGACATGGCCGAATGCGCAGGGACGTATGCCCGGAATGCGTGCCTTCAGTTCCGCACTGACCTCGACCAGCAAGTCTGCGACCTTCGAAACCGGTACGGAGACGTCGTGCTTCGAACTCGCGCCCTCGTATTTCTGCGCTTCCGGGATGGTTTCGCGGATGCGCCAGAAATCCTGCGCCTGCTGGCCGCTTTCGGCGAACACGGCGTCGAGGATCAGCCCGTCCTCCATCGCGCCGCCGAGCACGGCTTCCAGCATCTCGCGCAGCCCGGCGGCGGCGCCTTCGCCGGCCGCGATCTCGATCATGACGTAATGGTCGTAAACCTCGGAGAGCGGGTCGCGCGTATCGGCGATGTGCGCGAGCGCGAAAGCGATCGCGGTGCGTTGCATGTATTCGAAGGTGATGACCCGGTCGTCCGTGGTCGCCCGCGCGCGGGCGAGCAGCTCGACTGCGGCATGTTCGTCGCGCACTGCGCAGAACGCCGTCCGGATTTCGGCCGGCTTCGGAAAGAGTTTCAGGCAGGCGGCGGTAATGATACCGAGCGTGCCTTCTGCGCCGATGAACAGGTGTTTGAGGTCGTAGCCGGTATTGTCCTTCCGCAGGCCCGTCAGCCCGTTCCAGATGCGCCCGTCCGGCAGCACCGCTTCGAGCCCGAGGCACAGGTCGCGCGCCGGGCCGTAGCGCAGCACGCCCGTGCCGCCCGCATTCGTCGACAGGTTGCCGCCGATCCGCGCGGTCCCTTCGCCGCCGAGACTGAGCGGAAAATAGCGGTCCGCCTCATCCGCCGCCTTCTGAACGTCGGCGAGGATGACGCCCGCCTCGACCGTGATCGTGTAGTTGAGCGTATCGAGCTCGCGCACCTTGTTCATGCGCGTGAGCGACATCAGGATCTCGCCACCGTGCTCGTAGGGCGTCGCGCCGCCGCAGAGGCCGGTATTGCCGCCCTGAGGGACGATGGGTGTGCCGGTCTCGTTGCAGATTCTGACGACCTCGGCGACCTCCTCGGTCGTCGCCGGCCGCACGACCATGGGCGAGGCGCCGACATAGTAGCCGCGCTCGTCGTGCAGGTAGGGCGCCTTGTCGTTCTCGTCGACGACGATTCCGGCCTCGCCAACGACGGCGCGGATGCGCTCGAGAATGCTGTCATCGATCTGTCCGAAGGCTGTTGCGTTCATTGTTCGGTCGTTCCCGTTTTGCCGCTTCAGGATTACTGGAAGGCGGCGCGCCGGGCAACGGTCGAGCGGGATTATCGCGGCGCGGCGGCCCGTTTCAGCCGGTCGTTGATGGCCAGGCCGAGTCCGTCGGCGGGGATCGGTGCGACGGCGATCCGGTCGTGGCGGCTGTCCAGATCGCGCAGAAAGGCGAACAGGTTGGCCGCCGCCTCGCGCAGGTCGCCGGCCGGGCTGAGATTCAACTCTTCCGCGGCGCCCCGGATAAGCCCTGTGCCAAACGACAGAAGGGCTTCGCCTGCGTCGGCCGATGTCGCATCGAGGCGGAGCGCTGCCGCCGGCGCATAATGGCTTTCCAGCATGCCCGGCGACGCCGGCGCATCCGCATTTCCGGACGCGATCCCGAAGTTCTTCGCAATAGCGCCCAGTTCTTCCGCCGTCACGCCGCCCGGTCGCAGGATCGTGGCGGTTTCTCCGTCGCAGGCGACGACGGTCGATTCCACACCGACGGCACACGGCCCGGCATCGACGATCAATTCGACGGCGGCGCCCAGCGATTGGGCAACGTGCTCCGCCCGGGTCGGGCTGATCGACCCGGAGGCGTTCGCGCTCGGTGCGGCGACCGGAATTCCCGCCGCGTCGATGATGGCGCGGGCGACCTCGTGCGCGGGCACGCGGATCGCGATGGTGTCGAGCCCGGCGCTTGCCAGCGGCGAAATCGGCGAGTCCGGCAGGCGGGGTAAAACGAGCGTCAGCGCCCCCGGCCAGAAGCGTGCGGCAAGCTTCTCCGACAGGTCGTCGAACGCGACGAGGGTTCGGGCGGCATCGGCGGAGGTCACGTGAACGATCAGAGGATTGAAGCTCGGCCGACCTTTCGCTTCGAAGATCGCGGCGACGGCGATATCGGACGTTGCGTCCGCGCCGAGGCCGTAAACGGTTTCGGTCGGAAAGGCGACGAGGCGGCCGGCGCGCAGCGCGTCAGCGGCCCGTTCGACCGCATCCGGTCCCGCCGGGAGAATCATTCCAGCCCGCGCGCGATGAACTCGGGATTTCGCCAATCGGCTGCCTTGCCGTAGGCGAGATCCGCGCCGTCGAGCGTACGGACGCTGCCGCCCGCGCCGATCAGGACCGCATGGCCGGCCGCGGTGTCCCATTCGCAGGTCGGCCCGTAGCGCGGGTAGAAATCGGCTTCGCCGGCGGCCACGAGGCAGAACTTCAGGGAACTGCCCGCGGTAACGTGTCCGCCGACCTTCATGTCCGCGAGCAGCGCTTCCAGCTTGTCCCTGTCGCCGTGCGACCGGCTCGAGACGACGATGGCGCCGGCTTCCGGGACATCGCGTACCGAAATCGCCGACCAGGCGTCGCCGTTTTCCCGTTTCTCGGCGGTTCCCGTCCCGCAGGCGCGGAAGGCGCGGTCGAGTGCCGGTGCGGCGACGATCCCGAGAACCGGCGCGCCGTTCTCGATCAGCGCGATGTTGACGGTGAACTCGCCGTTGCGGCGCAGGAATTCCTTGGTGCCGTCGAGGGGGTCCACGAGCCAGAAGGAAGGGCCCGATACGGCCTCGTCGCGCCCCTGTGCGGCCGCTTCCTCGCCGATTGCGGCGACACCCGGCAGCAGGTCGCGGAGTTCCGGCAGGATCAGCGCTTCCGCGCGCTCGTCCGCCTCTGTCACCGGCGACGCATCGTCCTTTCGGCGGACGTCGAAGTCCGTCGCATAGACCTCCATGATCAGCGTTCCCGCCCGGTCCGCGATATCGGTTATCGCCTCCAGCAGGTCGCGGCGTTCGGTCTCCGAGTAACTCAAGGGTCGGTCCTTTGTCGGGTGTGCGTCGGGACGGTCCGCGCCTGTTTGCCACATTAGGGCCGGAATCGCACCGATTCGGTTAATCTTCCGGACATGTGCGGTCGATACACGCTGGCGGTGACGCCCGAATTGCTGCGGCAACTGTTCGGGTTCGTCTTCACGCCGAACCTCCAGCCCCGCTTCAACATTGCGCCGACGCAGCAGGCGCCGGCAGTGCGGCCGGGCGATGGCGGACGGCGGATCGACATGCTGCGTTGGGGGCTGATCCCGTCCTGGTCGAAGGATGCGTCGGTCGCCTCGAAGCTGATCAACGCGCGCGGCGAGACGGTCGCATCCAAGCCGTCCTTTCGCGACGCTTTCGCCGGGCGGCGCTGCCTGATCCCCGCCGACGGTTTTTACGAATGGCGGACCGAAGACGGCAAGAAGCAGCCGTTCCGGATCGGTTTCAGGGGCGGCGCGCCGTTCGCGTTCGCCGGTTTGTGGGAAAGCTGGGAGGTGCCCGGCGGCCAGAAGGATGCGGGCGAGACGTGGGAGACGTTTTCCATCGTCACGACGGACGCGAACGCCAAGTTGCGGCCGATCCACCACCGGATGCCGGTGATCGTCGCACCCGACGACTACGAGACATGGCTGACCGGCGATCCGGCAGAAGCGGGCAGGCTGTTGCGCCCGTACCCGCCCGACGACATGGCGTTCTACCGGGTGACGACGCGCGTCAACAACGTCCGCAACGACGACGAGGACTGCATCGTGCCGCTGAATGCCGCGTGAATGTCAGAACCCGTATAGCTTCTCCGGGTTTTCGACGAGGATCTTGTGCAACGTCGCGTCGTCGACGCCCCACGACATGACCCAGTCCAGCAGGTCGGCGCCGTCCGGCACCGGCCGGTCCCACAGCATCACGTGCGGCCAGTCGGTCGCCCAGACCATTCGGTTCGCATCCGCCGCGATCAACGCCTCGGCGTAGGGCGGCATGTCGTCGAAGGGCGCGCCCTTTTCCGACATGCGGTACGAGCCAGACAGCTTCACCCAGCAGCGACCCGTCTTGACCAGATCGATCAGCGCCTGGAACCCGGGGTGATCGACGCCCGACTCCATCGGAAAATGCCCCATGTGGTCTATGACGACGTCGACCGGCAGGTTTTTCAGCGCGGGCGCCATATCCGCGAGCTGGTTCGCGCCGTCGATGAAGAGCTGGACGTGCCAGCCGAGCCGTTCGATCCGCTTCGCCATTGCCGCGATGTCGTCAACCGAAGCGCCGCCGCGGAGCAACGTCGTGAAGCGGAGGCCGCGAAAGCCGATCTCGTCCAGCTTGTCGAGTTCGGCGTCGCTGATGGATGAGGGCACGACCGCGATTCCGCGCGCTCGGTCGCCCATGCGCGCGACGGCATCGATGGTCACGTCCATCATGGTGCCGTAGCAGCTCGGGTGGACGATGACGGCACGCTCCAGTCCGAGCGCGTCCTGATAGGCGAGGAAATCCTCCAGCGGCGAGTCCGGCGGCGTGTAGCTGCGGTCGTCGTTGAGCGGAAACGTGTCGATCGGCCCGATGATGTGCATGTGGGTATCGCACGCCTTGGCCGGCGCCTTGAATTTCGGCGCGGACGGCGGAAACGGGCCGGGGCAGGGTTTGATCATGGAATCCTCCGAAAAGACGTTCGAAGCCTACAGGGCGGGATTGCGCGGGCCAACACCCGGTGGCAGGATCATTAGCAATCTAATTATCGGCGCAAAGCCGACAGGGAGGAACACGGATGGCGGAAAAAGCGAAAGTCGCGGTGCTGACCGATCCGCGCACATTCGACTATCGTGAGATCGACATACCCGAAATCGGGCCTGACGACGGCCTCCTGCGCGTCGAGGCCGCTGGGCTCTGCGGCACCGACTGGGAACAGTATCTCGGCCATCTCGACAACACGCCGTGGGCCGTGCGGCCCATCATTCCCGGCCACGAAATTCTCGGCTGGATCGAGAAGGTCGGTCCCGAAGCCGCGAAGCGCTGGGACGTGAAGGAGGGAGACCGGGTCACGGTCGAAGCCTCTATTCCCTGCGGTCAGTGTTTCCAGTGCCAGGTCGGACGGCCGGTGCTGTGCAAGAACGGCATGGGCTACGGCCTCCGCATGGGTTTCGATAATCCGCCGCATCTTTGGGGCGGTTACGCGACGCACATGTATCTTCATCCCGGTGCGACGCTCCACAAGGCGCCGGCGAACGTGCCGACCGACGTGATGAGCCTGTTCAACCCGATGTCCAACGCGATCCGCTGGGCCGTCGAGCGGCCGGAGACGGGGATCGGCGATACCATCGTGATCGAGGGCCCGGGGCAGCGCGGGCTTCTCGCCGTCGTCGCGGCGCGCGAGGCGGGCGCCGGAAAGATCATCGTCACCGGCACCAAGAGCGACACGCTGCGTCTGTCGCTCGCCCGCGAACTCGGCGCCGACGAGACCATCGTCGTCGACGAGGACGATCCGGTCGAACGCGTGATCGACGCCACCGACGGGAAGCTTGCCGATATCGTGGTCGACGTGTCGGCCTTTGCGACCGAACCGATCACGCAGGCCATCGAGATGGTGCGCCCCGGCGGCAAGGTGGTGGTTGCCGGCCTCAAGAGCTACAAGCCGATCCCGAATTTCATCTCGGACAAGCTGATCACCAAGGAAATCGCGATGCTCGGCGTGCTGTCGTCGAGCTGGTCGTCGGTCGAGAAGGCGATCGACGTCATCCGCCGCAAGGGCGATCTGCTGACCAAACTGTGCACGCACCATTATCCCGTCGATCAGGCCGAAAAAGCCGTCCAGGTGCTCGGCCGCGAAGTCGAGGACGGGCCGGAGGCCGTGCACGTCCATATCGACGCCGCATCGACCGTCTGAGGACAGTTCGATGGCGCAATGGATGGTCGGTATCGATACCGGCGGCACCTTTACCGACCTGATCGCGTTCGAAATCGGCAGCGGCGAGCTCCGCGTTGCCAAGGTTTCGTCCGATACCGAAGATCCGTCCAACGCCGTGATGGCGGCGCTCGACGAGCTGTTCGCGACCGGCGTCGCACCGGCGGACGTCGTCTCGCTGGTGCACGGGACGACGGTGGCGACCAATGCAATCCTCGAGGGCAAGGGCGTCAAGACCGGGCTACTGATCACCGACGGGTTCCGCGCCGTCTACGAGGCGCGCGGCTGGGCGCGGCCCGAGCCCGACGACCTGATCGACCCGTTCTACCGGAAACCGCCGCTGCTAAGCCCGCAATCGTTGACGCACGGCATCCCGGGGCGCATCGACTATCAGGGCAACGAGCTTGCGCCGCTCGACGAACAGGCGGTGCGCGACGCGGCCGCGGCGCTCAAGGCCGATGGTGTCCGCTCTGTCGCCGTCTGCTATCTGTTCAGCTTCCAGAATCCCGCGCACGAGCAGCGGACGTGGGAAATCCTTGCGGAGGCGGGAGCCGACTGGCGCGTGTCGCTGTCGTCGGTGGTTCTGCCGACGATCCGGGAATATCCGCGCCAGTCGACGACGGTGATCGACGCCTATGTCGGTCCGATCATGCAGCGTTATCTCGAACGCCTGTCGGATCGGCTGAAGGAAGGCGGCGTCGGCACGCCGCAGGTTTTCCTGATGCAGTCGAACGGCGGGCTGATGCGTATCACAATCGGTGCGCGCTTCCCCAACCAGACACTTCTGTCGGGCCCTGCCGGCGGCGTCGTCGCCGGCGAGGAGCTGTCGCGTCTGACGGGGCGCGAGAACATCGTCACGCTCGATATGGGCGGCACGTCGACCGATATCGCCATGATCGTCGGCGGCCGTGCGGACGAGACCGACGCCGGCCGTATCGCCGGCCAGGATATCGGCACGCCGATGCTCCAGGTGCGCACGCTGGGTGCGGGCGGCGGCACGCTGGCCTTCATCGGCCCCGACGGGCTCTTGAAGGTCGGCCCCGAGAGCGCGGGTGCCAGTCCCGGTCCGGCCTGTTACGGGCGCGGCGGCGAGCGGCCGACGGTAACGGATGCGAACCTCGTGCTCGGCGCGCTGGCAGCGGACAACGTGCTCGGCGGGCGCATGACGCTCGATAAGGCGGCGGCGGAGGCGGCGATCAAGACGCACGTCGCCGAACCCCTCGGCCTCGGTATCGTCGAGGCGGCGGCCGGCATCCTCCGGATCGTCAATACCAACATGGCCGTCGACCTCCGGCTTGCCTTCCAGTCGCGCGGCGAGGACCCGCGGCGCTACATGCTGGCCGCGTTCGGCGGTGCCGGGCCGCTGCATTCGGCGCTGCTGGCGCGCGACCTGAAGATTCCGACGGTGATTGCGCCCCTTTACCCGGGGCTCAACAGCGCGATGGGGCTGCTGCAGACGTCGGTGCGACATGTCTACCTGCAATCGTCCGTCGCGCGCCTGTCGGAAATTTCGCAGGCGCGAATGAACGAAATCTTCGACGGGCTCGAGGCGCGCGCTGCGGAGGATGTCCGCGAGGAAGGTTTCACGCCGGACCGGGTGAAGCTGCATCGGCAGGTCGACATGCGCTATCAGCATCAGGGCTATCAGCTTCCCGTCGACTGTCCCACAGACGCGCTGACAGAGGAGAGCAAACCGGGCCTCAAGGCGGCATTCGATGCCGCGCATCAGCGTATCTACGGCGCCAGCGCGCCGGACGAGGATGCCGAAGTCGTGACGTTCCGGGTGATCGCGGAGATTGCCGTACCGCGGCTGGAACTGCCCGAGATTGACGCCGGTACGGATGCGTCGGCGGCGCAGATCGCGACGCGGCAACTCTACGATCTCGATGCGGCTGATTTCCTCGACGCCGCCGTCTACGACCGCGCGAAACTGACGGCCGGCGCCCGGTTCGAGGGCCCGGCGGTCGTCCAGCAGTTCGATTCCACGACCGTCATTCTCGCCGGCATGTCCTGCGAGGTGGATGCGTGGGGCAACCTGATCATCGATACGGGAGCCGGCGGATGAGTCTCGATCCGATCACCACCGAAGTCGTCCTGTCGCGCGTGCGCGAGACGACGGACGCGATGGCGCATGCGCTGTTCCATTCCGGCTATTCGCCGATCCTGCGCGAAAGCCAGGACGGCACGGCGGGACTGACGGATGCCGACGGCCGCGTGATCACCGTGGGCGGCGGCATTCAGTACCATTCGATGCTGTATACGAAGTCGGTCGAGAGTCTGCTCGCCGCCTATCCCGGCGATGCCATGCGCGAAGGCGACAGTTTCATCTGCAACGATCCCTACCAGGCAGGAAACAGCCACGTCCCCGACATGGTGGTGGCGACGCCGGTGTTTTATGAGGGCAGGCGGATCGCGTTCGGCGTTTCCGTCGCCCACAAGGCCGATGTCGGCGGGCTGGTGCCCGGTTCGTCCGGCGCGGCGGCGCGCGAGATTTTCCATGACGGGCTACGGTTGCCGCCGGTCCGCTACTGGACGACGGCCGGCGTCGTTCCCGAGATCGAGAACATCATCCGCACCAACAGCCGTGTGCCGGACGTGGTCGTCGGCGATTTGCGAGGGCAGGTCGGCGCGACGCGGTTGGGAGCCGAGCGCATGATCGCGCTCGCCGACGAATACGGCGTCGAGACGCTCACCGGCGCAATGGCAAGCCTGATCGAAAGGACCCGCGACCGTCTGAAATCCGAGATCGCGACCTGGCCCGATGGCGAGGCGGAGGCCGAGGGGTTCATGGATCATGACGGGGCTGATACGTCGAGGCCTGTCCGCATCCACGTAAAGGCGACCAAGAAAGGCGACAGCCTGACCCTTGATTTTTCGGGCTCAGATGCTCAGACGCGCGGGCCGATCAACACGCCGGCCCAGACCTGCAAGGCGGTGACGCTGCTCGCTGCGATCGCCGCGTCCGATCCCACGATTCCGGTCAACGCGGGCGCGTTCGAGGCCATCGACGTCGTGCTGCCGGATGGCAAGGTGGTGAGCCCGGTCTACCCGGCGACGGTGAACCATTATTTCCCGACCTCGCACCTTGCCTATGCGTGCGTGCTCGCGGCGCTCGGAAAGCTCAACCCGTCGCGCGCCGTCGCGCCGGGCGGGCTCGGCAACGGCGCCATCGCCATCGGCTACCGCGTGGGGAGGAACGGCAAGCCCACCGTGCAGTACGAACTGATGACCACCTCGCTCGGCGGGACGGCGGAGCACGACGGCACGCCGATGGTGATGGGCATGTGCCATTTCACGCCGTCGACGCCGGTCGAGATCGTCGAGACCGAATATCCGATCCGTATCCGCAAGTTCGATATCTGGCCGGATTCGGCGGGTGCGGGAAAGATGCGCGGGGGCATCGGCTATGTGCGCGAATACGAGATGCTGACCGACGTGATGCTGACCGCACGCACCGCCAATCACGAACAGCCGGGTTGGGGGCTTGCCGGCGGCGAGGGGCCGCCCGTCTGCGTGACCGCGATCAACCCCGACGGTCCAGACGCGATCGAGCTCTCGGCGCTCGATACCCGCGAGGCGCCGGCCGGGACGGTCGTCCGCCTGTCGCAGACCGGCGGCAGCGGCTACGGCGATCCGCGCGAGCGCGACCCCGAGAAGGTGCGCGAGGACGTCCGCAACGGATATGTGAGCGCGCGGGTCGCCCGCGACAAATACGGCGTGGAAATCTAGCGTTTTCGGTGACGCGGGAGCGCGCCGGTACCGAGAAAAGTCCTCAACCCGCGCACTCGACGCAGCGCGCGATGGCCGGATTGAGCTGCAGCCGCTTTTCCGCGATTTCCTCGCCGCAGGCGACGCAATAGCCGTACTCGTCCTGCTCCATCCGCATGAGCGCGGCGTCGATCTGCGCGACCTCGAGCTTGCGGCGCTCGGCGGTCGCCTTCGCCATTTCCTGGCCCTGCAAGGCGTCCATGCGCGACAGGCGGCCCTGTACCTGCTGGTCCAGTTCGACGGGCGCCGATGCATCCGCAGCAGACGCCATAAGCCCGGTAAGTTCTGCGCGGCGGGTGTCGAGCAGTCTCCGGTATTTTCCGGTATCGAGCGTCATACGCTATTCGGCGGCTTCGCTCGGCGCTGCCGGCGGCAGGACGGTGTTCCAGGCATGGGTTTCGATCGCCCGGTTGGCGGCTGCGTCGCGTACGATGTTCGCGGGGTCCTCGCCAGCCTGCATCTTCTGGATCGCACGTCGTAGCTGACGACGCAGCAGCACCACGCCGCGATCTGACGTCGCAAGGTTTTCCAGCGCATGGATCGCGATGCGCCGCTGGCCTTCCTGCGCTTCCATGTCGTCGGGGTGGCGCTGCTTGTCCTCGTAGGGACGGTCGCGCAGGTTGCCCGGGCGGATGTCGGTCAGCGTATCGGTGCCGGGTTTCCACCCCTCGACCGGTTCGCCGTTCCCGTCGGTCGGCCAAGCGACGATGGAAATGCCGTAGACGCTCTCGTTGTCGACCGGCACGCACCAGCTCAGTTCCGTTGCGCGCTCGCGCTCCTTCAGGTCGGTGCCCTGCTCGTGGATGCTCGGGATGACGAAGGCGTTCGGCAGGACGCACTCCGCATGCCGTTCCAGCCGGTTTCCGTTGGGCAGGTTCCGGTACATGTTGTAGCGGACGCCGAGCGGCGTCTCCTCGAATTCGAGGTCGGGCCAGCCCTGCGCCGTAACGACGCTGCCGAACTGGTCGCCGGAATTCGTGCTGTGCAGGATGAGCAGGTGATAGGCGTCGACGATATTTTCGTAGTGCTGCATCCAGTTGCAGTCACGGACGAAGCCGACGCCGTGATCCTCCCACAGGCGCATGCCGCGCAGGACGACGTCGTCGCGTTCGCGCGTATCGACGATGTCGTACATCGGGAACAGCGGCATTTCCTCCGGCGGGCCCATATAGACGAACACGAGCCCGCCGAATTCATGGACCGGATAACCCGGTTGCCAGATGTCCATTTTTTCTCGGAATTCAGCCGTTTCGCACGGCATGTCCACGCATTTGCCGTCGGCGGCGAACTTCCAGCCGTGATAGCAGCAGCGCAGGCCGTCCGCCTCGACGCGGCCGTATTCCAGCGACGTGCCCCGGTGCGGGCAGTGCAACTCGAGGCATCCGACGGCCCCGTTGCCGTCGCGGAAGACGACGAGATCCTCGCACATGATGCGCACGCGTTTCGGCAGGTCCAGAACCTCGTCCGACAGGCAGACCGGCTGCCAGTACCGTCGGAGCAGTTCGCCCATCGGCGTGCCCCGGTCGACATGGGTTAGGGTCGGATCGACGTCGGGAATTTCGAAATGATAGCGGGACTTCATGACGGTTCCTCCTGCCAAAAAGACGCAAGGTCGTAACGTTTGATAACGTTAGCGCATGCGGGCCGGAATGCAAAAGGGCGCGTCGTGCGCGCCCTTTCACGTTGCCCTTTCGGGCGGCAACTCCAAACCGGTCAGGCGGCCGCGGTTGCCCGCTTGCGCAGCAGGTAATGCTGCGTGCAGTGCTCCGCGCAGTAGTGACGTCCCGGTTGTACGGTCTTGCCGCAGATGTGCAGCCCGAACTTGCCGGCCGTATCGCTCGGCCAGCGGCACATCCATGGCTCAACGTCAGCCGACGGATGATGCAAGATCGGTTCTTCGAAAATGACGGGCTCCGGCTCCGGCTCCTTCTTCGGGATTTCCGTGCCGCGCTGAAGGTTCAGCCTGTGCGCCTTGCCGATGACCGCGTTGCGCGTGACGCCCCCGCCCAGCTTTTCAGCGATCTGACGCGCCGACAACCCTTCGGCCCATAGTCGCGTCAGGGTCTCGACCCGTTCGGG
>JAYQUR010000061.1:0-4905 GCA_038148075.1 Alphaproteobacteria bacterium
GTCGATGTGGCCGTACACCGACGTCGAGCTGCTGAAGACCAGCCGCTGCGCTCCCGCGGCGATCCCATACTTGATCATGTTGACAGTCGACGCCGTGTTCTCCTGGAGATCGCGGAGCGTTTCGTAAAAGCTGTTCTCGCCCGACGCCTGACCGGCCAGGTGATAGATGATGTCGATGTTGCCGGGAAGCTTCGCACACGCGGCAGGATCGGCAAGATCGATTTCGAGGAACTCCGCGCCGTCGGGCACGTTTTCCATCTGCCCGTTCGAAAAATTGTCCGCACCGATCACCTGATGGCCCTGCGTTATCAACGCGCGCACGAGATTGGAGCCGATGAAGCCGGCGATTCCGGTAACGAGTATGTTCATGCGGACGATGTCCTCTGCAACGAAGGGGGCGGACCGGCGAGCAGGCTCTCCCCGTTCCGCCAGATCGGCCGCGGCGCCATCGCCGCAGGGAGTCCGAGATCGCGCAGAACCGTGTCGACGAAGTGCTCGCCGTCCAGCCTGAGGAGATTGTCGAAATTCTCGATCGGATATCTCCAGGTCATCGCCTCGATGCCCCGGATGCGCTCGACGATTTCCTCGCCGGAGCCGACGCAGTAACCGTCGACCGTCCGATGGAAAGCGATCTCGTGGTCAGACGGGATGTCGAACATGAATGCGTAGTTGCCGAATTGAATGGCCTCCAGCGCCACCGTCGACGGATCGCTAACCACGAACCGCGTCCGGATGAACAGGTCGTAGGGCAGTTCTTTCGAGACTTCCACGTTGGGCGCGATTGCGACGGCCGCCTCGGCGAATCGCAGTCCCGCCGGCGTGGCCGCAAAACCGGGCTTGGACTGAACGTATATCTTGCGATCGGGAAAGGCTCTCGCGACGGTGCCGACCGCCTCGGTGAACTCCGGTTTCCCCGTCCAGATTGAACTCATGAAGGCGATGTCGGACGGACGTGCTGCAAACCGGCGTTCGTATTCATCGCGCGTCGCGCAGAAGGCCTCGACCCCGACGACCTTCATCGAGTCGGGCCAATGACGGCGTTCCGGCGTGCCGAACAGGCTCGGCGTCAGCATGTAGTAGCGGTCGAAACTCAAGTAGCGGAACTGCGGATACAGCGCCGCGTAGCTCGGGCATCCCTGAAGCACGCCCCACGAGCGCCCCCCAATCCGGCGCAACTGATGGTGACGCAATACGTGTTCCGGATTGTACTGATCGCGGCCCCAGAACATTCCGATGCGGTACCGGTCGAAAAAGGCGCGGTAGCGCATATTTTTGAGCGGCAGAGAGATCATGGATAAGAAGAGCGCCGTGTCAGTGCCCCCCGCGGCACGCCAGATTCCGATCGTATCCGCCAGCGTGCGGCCGAGATAACCGGGAGCCTGCACCGGCGCCACGCGGCCGTCATCCGTGCCCGCGCGGGCGTAGCGTCGCATGTCGTCCGGAAGCCGGTCGACGGACGGCGTTCCCGAACGGCCCACCAGCATGGCGCGGCGGTGCCTCGAAATTTCTCGGCAAAGGCCATCGTCGCTCGTGTCGAAAATGTAGTCGAACGCGACGTCGACGGTCTCCGGTTCCTGCCGGCGCAGCCGAAGGTGCATGAGCGTCCATGCGACGGCGTAGAACAAACTGCCGACTGCGACCGCCGCGTTCGTGACGCGCCGCACCGCCGAGCGCCAGACGCTCCCAGCTTCCGCTCCGTCCGCGTCCGCGATGGCGAGACGGCGAATGCCATCCGCGAGCCCGCAGGCGTCTGCCGGCCTCTCCAGCCCGGCCTCGCCGCATTGGCGCAGCGAGAGCAAAATCCCCAGCCGACCGGACACGTATGTCGTCGCCGCGTGGCGCGCCGCAATCGCATAGGGCACAGGCAACGCCGCCAGCCGATCGAAACGGAATATCCGTTCGATCTGCGGTTCGAGGGTCTCGTACATGTTGTCCAGGAGCGGACCGGCGTGATCCCATTCCGGATGCCGCTGCGGCAGAAGCTCCCACACCATTCGCACGGCGTCGCCGTCCCGCAGGCGGCGGCAGGCACGCCGCAGAATGCCGTTGAGCGGCGGCAGCAATGCGTCGACCGCCAGCATGATCGCAGGACGCCGCAGCAGTCGGCAAAGCAACAACACCGGCAAGGTCAGCTCATTGACGACAAATGGCTTCACTGAAAATCCTGTCTGGAGTCGTAGCGAATGGCGTCAGGCGACATCGAGAATGATCTTGAGGCCTTCGCCGTGCCGGGCGCGACGCCAGCCTTCCGCGAAGGCGTCCAGCGGTTGCCGGCAGACAAGGTGCTGTTCGAGGTCAAGCTCGTCGATCAGCTGGATCGCGTGCTCGAAGTCCTTCGCCGTGCTGCCGACCGACCCGATGACGGTCTTGTCGTAAGCGGCGATCGCCTCGAAGGAAAATCTCCTCTCTCCGTACGGCAGCCCGAGCAGCAGCAGCGCGGCGTTGGCGCGGCTGCCGTGGAGCGCCTTTTCAAGCACGTCCGGGTCGCCGGTGATCTCGATGATCGCGTCGAATTCGTCGAGCTTGTCGAGGCTGGATGACGTCCGGATTCCCGTGCCGTCGAACAGAGCCAGCCGTTCCGTATTCCGGTCGAACGCGGTCACGTCGTGGCCGCGATGGGAAAGTACCTTTGCGCAGATATGGCCGAGCGGCCCGGCGCCAAGGACCGCGCACTTCCAGGGGGCAGGCCGCTGCTTGAGGTGCGGTTCCAGCTTTCCGAGTCCCTTCAGAATTACCGCGACCGGTTCGGTCAGCGACGCCTTCGCCGGATCCAGCGAATCCGGAATCCGATGGGCGAAACGCGCCGGAACGGTAAGATATTCGGCGTAGGCGCCGTCGCGGTGCATCACGCCCAGCTCCGTTCTTTCCGCACATCCGATCGGATTTCCGGCCGCGCATTCGCCGCAGACGCCGCAACTCTGGATGCATTCGACCACGACCGGATCGCCCTCGCTGAAATTGCGGACGTTGGTCCCGACCGCGGCGATGTGTCCGCTGAATTCGTGGCCCGGGACGATCGGGTAGCTGGCCATCCCGTTCTTGTAGTAGCCGAGATTTCCGTCGAGGATTTCGAGATCGGTTGCACAGATCGCGACGTTCGCGACGCGCACCAGAATCTCCCCCGGACTCAGCGCGGGAATGTCGCGTCGTTCCAGCCGGGCCTTGCCGGGGCCGAGGATCACGACGGCGCGGTTGGACCGTTCGAAATAGACCTTTTCCTGCGACTCCCGCGTATGCAGCGGATTGCGAACGATGAGCCCCTGGACGGTCCCAGCGAGCCGGTTCACGCGAAACAGCACCACATCCGCGATGCGTTCGACGAATGACAGCCGAGTCGCGGCGGGGTTGTTCCCGGGGTTGGCGCACCGGGCAAGATCCGCGAACAGGCGTCTGACGTCGCGGGAAAGTTCCCGGGGAATATGCCGACGGCCCAGCAGGCCGGCGCCGCGCGCCGCGACAGCTTCGCGGAAATAGCGCCGGCGGACCTGCGGCCACGTTTCTTCGTGTATGTGTCTGATCGCGGCCTCGGGGACGTAGACCACCCGCTTGTCGCGGCGCAGCCAGTGCGACGCCCAGTCCGCGTCTTCCAGGCCCGTTATCTGCGGATTGAAGCTCTTTTCTTCCCACAGCTTCTTCGGAATTGCCGAATTCGCGTTGTTCGCGCGGATGTTGCCCGGGCGGTCGTCCCGCGGCATCGTGCCGAAAATGCGCTCGAAGTCCTCGGCTTCTGAGAACTTGGATTCCGGGACGCCCACCTGGCGCCCGTAACTCATCGCCACGTCATCGCTTCGTAACGGCGCAACCAGTTTCTCGAGCCAATGCTCGTCGGTCGGCACCGTATGGGCCGAGACGATGGCGATATAACGGCCCGCGGCCGCGTCGATACCGACGTTCAGGCTGAACCCGAATGTGAAGTCGTGGCTGTTGATCCGGATGACGCGGGCTCCGCGAGCCTCCGCAATCTCCCGGGTCCGGTCGTATGAGCCCGAATCGACGAGCACCACCTCGAAATCGCGATAGGTCTGCGCGTCGAACGCGTCGAACAGGGCCGGCAGGTGCCGTTCCTCGTTGAATGCGCGGACGATTATCGATGTTTCGACCACTCGTGCTTCCTGTTACCGGGCGTTGAGCCCTTCGACGAGCTGATCGAGCGTGCTGACATGCACGCGCTCCCATGCCGTCGGGCTGGAATTGCTGTTGTGGGGGGCGATAAGGACGTTCGTCATGCCGCGCAGCGGGCTGCCGGCGGGCAGAGGCTCGTCCTCGAAGACGTCCATCGCGGCGCCGGCGATTCGTCCGGACTGTAGCGCGTCGACCAGCGCAGGCTCCTCGACAATCGGCCCGCGAGCCGCGTTGACGACGATGGCGTGGGGTTGCATGAGGCCCAGCGTGCGCGCGTTGATCAGATGATAGGAGGTGTCGTTAAGGTCGCAATTGACGCTGACGTAATCCGATCGCGCCAGAAGATCGTCGAGCGACGTCATTTCGACGCCCGTCTCGGAGATAAAACTTTCGTCGACGGCGGCAATATCGGTGCCGAGCAGCGTCGCGCCGAATGGTTTGGCCCGCCGCAGCACGGCCTTTCCGATCGCGCCCACGCCGATCACGCCGATCGTCGACTCGTTCATTGCCCGGCCCGGTATCTTCCGCCATTCGCCGCCCTTCATCGCCTTGTCCATGAAAGGCAGGTTGCGCGCGAAGCAGAGAATGTAGCCGAGTACGGTATCGGCTACCGGATGCGTAAAGGCGTCGGGCGTGCGGCAGATGCGGATGTTGCGCTCAGCGGCTGCGGCGGCGTCGATGGAATCGACGCCGGTACCCCACTTCGAGATCACCTTGAGCCGCGGTGCCGCATCCATCACGCGCGCGGTGAACCGGTCGTCACCGCACAGTACGCCGTCGATG
>JAYQUR010000061.1:4915-13516 GCA_038148075.1 Alphaproteobacteria bacterium
CCAGAAGGTGCTCCTCCTCCAGCCGTTCCTCGACATCGGCGACGACGGGTTCGATGTCATGCTTTTCGAAGAATTCGCGGAATCGATCGACTTCGGGCAGGAAATAGGGTGCGGATATAAGGACGCGGTAGGTCATCGTTCTCTCAGTAACTCTTCATAAGCGGGTCGTTTTCCATCATCGAGGCGACCAGGGCGAGATCCGATTCGGTGTCGACGGCATGGGTGTCGTGCCGGGTTTCGATCATCCGGACGGGATCCCCGTGCTCGAGGAACCGCAGCATGTCGATCGACTCCGCGATCTCGCCGGGCGTCGGCGGCAGGGACGCATAGCGGTCGAGCGCGTCGCGTGCAAACGGAATGATGCAGACCTGCTTGTAGGCCGAAATCCCGGCGAATGTCTTGTTCACGATGCTCGGAATCGGCGACCGGGACATATACATGGCATCGCCGTTCGTGCCGAACACGACCTTGATCGTGTTGGGGTCGAGAAACTCCGCCTCGTCGGCGATCCGTTTGGTGAGGTTGACGCAGCCCACCTGCTCGCCGGCGGCGAAGGGCGCTAGCGATTCCGTGATCATGTCGGGATGGGTCATGGGCTCGTCGCCCTGGACGAGGATGAAGGCGTCGCCTTCCAGCGACCCGGCGGCCTCGGCCATCCGGTCGCTTGCCCGTTCGTGCGATGGCGAGGTCATCACGGCACGGCCGCCGAAGGCTTCCACCGCCTCCCGGATCTCGTCGTTGCAGGTGGCCACGACCACATCGGCCAGGGCGGTGCAAAGCGCCGTCCGCTTGTAAACGTGCTCGATCATGGTCCGGCCGTGAAGCGGTGCAAGCGGTTTGCCCGGAAACCGGGACGAGCCCATGCGGGCGGGTATGACGGCGACAGGTTTCATCGTGTCTATGATTCCGTTCTCGTTAGGATCGGCAACGCGAGCCGCGTCGACAGCGCCGCGGGCGTTCTGTAATTTCGGCGTTCCCACCGGAGAGGTTGCAAACCGTGAAACAGCTTGCCGTCCGCAGCGTCAACGCCGTCAACAGATTGATGAGCGGCAGTGCGATCCTGCGGCGGATCGTTTCGTGGCAGCATCGACACCTGCCGGTGCCGGTTTCCGCCTACGCCTGGTTCTTTGCGAGCCCGGTGCGGAACATCCTGTTCGGCTGGTACTGCAATCACGTCTTTCACGCCGGCTTCGATCGGCGCGAATCCAATGCGGTGTACTGGGCGTCCCGCGAGAGCCTGTACTGGTATCTCGGCGCAGCGCGCCACCAGGTCAAGCGCGGCTCCGTCGATGCCCTCTTCGAAATTCCGTCGGTGGCGGCGGTTCTGCGCGACTCCGGCATCTCCGTCCTCGATGTTGGCTGCGGCGTCATGAAGGAAGAAGCCTACATGGTCAGGCACAAGGGCTTTCTTCCGCGCCTGCTGACCGGCATCGACATGAACGAGCATATCGGCCGCTACGTTCTCCGGGATCCGCGCTTCGAGACGCGGTTCGTCCTCGGCGATGTCACCGGCCTCGATATCGCCGAGATCGCACCCGACGTCATCTTTATGTTCGGCGGCGTCATCGAGTTTCTCTCCTACGAGCACGCAAAGAAGCTTTTCGCCGATGCCGTCGCCAACGGGACCCGGTTGGTCGTGATCCTCGGAGAGGGGACCTACAACGCCGGAGACGATGCGGCTGGCGGCGACCACGAAACCGCTTCCTTCGTTCACAATCACGATGTCGGCCGCATGCTCAAGGAGCTCGGCGCGCCGCAGCGCGATATCCATGTGCGGATGGGCAGCAACGGTGCGCTCGATTATTTCGCCGCCGAATTCTGAACCGCTGCCGGCCCGAGAAGGTCCGGATCGCGTTCGTGCAGCTTTTCGAGTTCGGCCATGCCGAACATCGGATTGTCATGAAAGAGCCGGTCGTAGAGCGCGCTGACGCGCTCGTAATCGTCCCGCGTGTCCACGGTCACGCGCCAGCCGCGGCGGTCCGGACGACGGTCGAGAAAGACTGCCGGGAACCGGTCCGGTCGCGCCCACAGGAACGGCGAGACGTGCTCCCGTTCCGCAGGGTCCGTTGCCTCTTCGTCTGCGATGCGGAGCCAGGCGGCATCGATCACTTCGGTATCGTAACCCCAGGGGTAACCGGCGGCGGGCGACGTGCGGGCAAGACGTTCGCCGGTCGTGCGGGCGAGCCCGATAACCGCTCCGCTGACCGCCGGGTCGATCGCCGGGCAATCGGATGTGATACGGACCACGGTTGCGGCGCCGGTTTCCCTGGCCGCGATCGCATAGCGCCGCAGGACGTCGTCTTCCGGCCCGCGCACCACCGCGACGTCGGGGAAGCCCGAGATCAGGCCCGGAATCCCGTCATGCGCGCCGCCCTCCGGGATGGCGACGCAAACGCGGTCGACCCCGGGGATCGCGCGGGCGCGCTCGACCACGCGTGCGAGCAGCGGCGCTCCCGCGAGAGGCAGCGCGATCTTCCCCGGCAGGCGAGTCGACGTCATGCGCGCCTGTATCACGACCACCGTCGGGCCCGCGCCGGTCACGCGGCTTCCCTAGGCCCGCCGGCGGCATACCAGCCGCCGGTTTCGGGCCGGAAGCCGGCGGACCGGAAGAGCGCGTGCGAGGCGGCGTTCTCCTCCGCCACCCAGGCCCACAGCGTTTCGCCGCGCGCCAGGTGGCGCGCCTGGCCCAGCGCCGCGCGCGCCACGCCGCGGCCGCGATAGCCGGGCGCAGTCAGGATCGACACTTCGTAGCCGCGGCGTTCTGCATCGAGCCGGTCCAGCCGCAGCATGCCGGCCGGCTCTTCATCGACGGTAACGACGTTCAGATAGCACCCGCCCCGGCCGAGACGGTCGGCGAACCACGAAGCGTGTTCGTCGGCGTCGGGGACGGCCGGGTTGCGGGCGAAGCGGCGGACGTCCGGATGGCGCTGCCAGCCGAGCAGCAGGTCGCAATCGGACGGCGCGGCGCGGCGGAGAGATAGCGCTCCGCCGGTTTCGTCGCCGCCAGACACCGCAATCGCCGCGGCGGCCCTCGCGGCCCCCGCGCCGTCGGTCGTTCGTGCGGCTGCGGCCGAGACCGCATGGCGCAGATCGGCATCCTCGAGCAACTCTTTGAGCGCGTCGGCGACGTCCGCGGGCGTCACGTCCTCCGCCGACCCCAGGTCGCGGCAGGCCCCGAGTGCCGCGGCGGCTTCCGTGCCCGGACGCTGGTTGTCGGCGAGCGTGACCACGATTGCCGGCAGGCCGAGACAGCACCGTTCGAGCAGCGATACGCCGCCGGCGCCGATCGCAACATCCGATTCCGCGGCGAGCCGCGCCATTTCTCCGGGCGTCAGTCGGCGCCGAACATCGTGGCCGCGGCGCGCCGCTTCCTTCGCCAGCGCTTCGGACGGCACGACGACGGTTGCCAGGCCCGCTCCGCTGCAGGCGTCGATGCCGTCGAGCACCGTTTCGAGCGCTGTACGGGTCGCATCGCCGTCGCCGCCGCCGAGGCTGACCAGGAGGCGCGGCGGCCGGCCCGCCTTTTCCCGGGGAACCGTGATTTCGCGCAGCAGTGGATAGTCCTCTGCCAGCAGGGCAAAGCCCGGTCCCGCCAGAATGCGGCATCCGTCGGGCACGCGGCCGTAATAATCGGCTGCGCTGCGACCGGCATTCTGGTCGATGAGAACGTCCGCATCGTGGGTGCGGGACGGCGCGTCGTCGATCGCGACGACGTTCGCCGCCCAGGGTCGGCAGGCGGCCTCGAACGCGGCGTCGAGAGCGTAACTGTCGGCGACCAGAATCGCGGTGCCGCCCGGCCAGGCCGCGCGAAGCGCCTCGGGCGTTTCTCCGTCGGTGGCGAATTCGCAGGTCCATCCGGCGCGGCGCAACGGTGCGGCAAGCGCCTCGCACCGGCGCAGATGTCCGTAGCCGACGGACGGCGATGCGTCGCAACGAAACACGGCAAGCGTCTCTGCGTCGGTCATCGGTCGGCCACGTCTTCCCAGGCGAGCGGCGTGCCGCGGGCAAGCGGGCGGGCGGCGCGCCGGCCGATCACCTCTTTGAGGTGGCGCGGCGCGAGACCGTAGCCGGGGCGGATCGATCGCACATTGGCTTCGGTCAGTTGTCCTCCGGCGGCAACGTCGGCGACGACGTAGAGCGACCGGCGGAGTGCCGCCATCGCTTCCTCGCTTTCCGCGCGCTCGTAGCTCACCCGGCCCAGCGCTTCCCACGCTTCGCGGCAGTCGGCGCACAGGCGGGCGAGTTCGTCCGGTTCGAGCGAGAATGCCGAATCCGGGCCGCCGTCGGCCCGTGCCAGCGTGACGTGCTTTTCGATCACGCACGCGCCAGACGCGATCGCCGCGACCGAGACGGCGGTTCCCAAGGTGTGGTCGCTCAGCCCGACAGCGACGCCGAAATGCTCGGCCATGTCGCGGATGGTGCGCAGGTTCGCCTCGCCGGCGGGCGTCGGATAGCCGCTGACGCAGTGAAGCAGAACGACCCCGCCGCTACCGGTCCGCGCTGCGGCAAGTCCCGCCGCCATCTCGTCGAGCGTCGCCATGCCGGTCGAAACGATGAGCGGTTTGCCTGTCGCAGCGCACCGCTCGATGAGACCGATGTCGACAATTTCGAAAGAGGCGATCTTGTAGGCAGGCGCGCCCAGTCCTTCGAGAAAGTCCACCGCCGTCGCGTCGAACGGGCTCGAAAACAGCGTGATCCCAAGGGCGCGGGCCTTGTCGAACAGCGCCGGGTGCCAGTCCCACGGCGTGTGGGCCTCCTCATACAGATCGTACAGGCGACGTCCGTCCCACTGGCCGCCTTCGATGACGAAGCCCGGGCCGTCATGGTCGATGGTGATCGTATCGGCGGTGTAGGTCTGCAGCTTGACCGCATCTGCGCCCGCTGCGTGCGCCGCCTCGATCAGCGCCAGCGCCCGCCCGATATCGCCGTTGTGGTTGCCGGAAAGCTCCGCGATCACGTAGGGCGGCTGATCCGGCCCGATGGCGCGGCCGTCGATTGCGATGCCGCAGGGCAACGGGCCGGTCATGCCTTGTCGCCGTTCGCGTCGACGGGCAGGTAGTGGTTCCCGTAGCGCGCGCGGTATGCGTCGCCCGGACCGAGCGAGACGGTCTCATCGAGGGGATCCTCCTCGCGCACGGCAAGCAGGTACCGCTCTTCCGGCGACAGCGACGCGATTGTCGCCGCGCTCAGGTGCCGCTTCTGGTTCAGCAGCTGCCCGATCCGGCGGTTGCGGTAATCCACGTAGATCGACCGGCGCAGCGTGCCGGTCTCGTTCTCGGCGCCCGCGTGCCAGACCAGCGCATTCGCGATCACCACCGAACCGGGCTCGATCTCGACGCGGATCTCGTTCGGGTGGCGGGTAAGTACGTCGATATGTTCGTTGGGCCAGTCGAGGCGCTTGTGCGTGCCCGGCAGGATGCGCATGGCGCCGTTGGCGGCTGTCATTCCGTCGAGGAAGAACCCGGCGAACGCGCAATCGTAGGCCGCGTCGGCCGTCATCCGGGGCAGCCAGTCGATATGAATCTGCTGTTCGCCGCCGCCCTTGCGCGGGCTGCGCATGTCGACCGCCGAGCACTTGAAGGGCGCGCGAATGATGTGGCGGACTGCGGCGAGCACCTTCGGATGCGAAATGAACACCCGGAAGACGGCATGTTTCTCGACAAGGTTGCCGAGGCGGTCGGAGCCGGGATCGAGCGGCTTTTCTTCGGTCACAGAGTTTTCCTTGCCCTCGATGCCGCCGCGCCAGCCTTCGCGGGCGATCATGTCGTCGATCAGGTCGCGCACCGCGTCCAGGCTCACGCCTCTGGAGGCCCAGTAATCCGGATCGGGGGGAAGCACCAGAAAACCGTTATCGTCCAGCGATGCGGTTTCGGCTGCGCTCAGAAGGTCGGGCGACGCGCCGAAGGCGGCCATAACGGAATTGACGGCGTCCGTTGCCATTACAGCCGTTCCAGCAGCCCCGCGTCCAGGCACTTGCGCGCAGCGGCATCGATCCGCGCGAGCGTCGCGCCGCTTCGCTGCGCTATGTCGATCACGTCGCGCCGGCCGTTCGACATCGACAGCACCCACATGAGGTCCTGGCGTTCCTGCTCGACCTCGCGGCGCGCGCCCGTTGTCGGGTAAAGCCCGCGTCGGCCGAGCTGCGGTTCGCCGCAACCGACGAGGTTACGGTAGGTCGCGTTGCGCTCGAGCGCCCGGCAGATCTCTTCGTAGACCGATACGGTCTCGGAGAGGGCGGCGAAGGAGATGAGGTCCCGGTTGTCCAGCGAGGTGTGATATTCCGGCCGCTCGAAAAAGCTGCCACGCATGAGGCAGCCGACCGGCAGCTCGAAGCCGGGCGAGCAGTACTGCCGTTCATCGCTGCCCCAGGGATAGAAATCGACGATGTCGTGATCGTTGCCGCGTTCGCGCAGGACCTGCTCGGCGGTCCGGTCGATGGCGGTGTCGCCGCTCGCCGAGCGCTTGTAGAGGAACGGCGCGTCGAGCCCCACGCAGGTCGCCACGAGACCGCCGACGAGCTTATCCCGAAGGTGGGCGCCGCGCTGCGCGAGATAGGCGATCGCGCCGATGGTCTCCGCCTGGAAGGCGAACCGGTAGGTCAGGCGGCGGTCGGGCCGGGCTGCGAGACGTCGATACAGAAAGGCGGCCACCAGCGGGCCGGAGAGTTCGTTGTTCGCCATCGACGGGTGGCACGTGTAGGTCGAGATCAGGACCTCGCGGTCGGAGTCGCCGGGCAGCACCGCTTCGGACAACGTGAGCGACCCCTGCGGGTCGAGCGTCGTGTCGATGACGACCTCGTAGTCGCCCTCCGGCAGCGCGTCGCGGTCTCGCTGGCTGATACAGAAGCCCCAGGTCTCGTTGTAGTAGCTGGTCACGTACGGGATCGCGTCGGGCAGGTCGGGCAGGCTGTGGAGCCGGGTGTCCAGTTCGGCGCGCGACAGCGTTCCGCGGAACGGCGACGAGTAACCGACGAGGTGAAGGTTGTTCTCTCCGGCGTCGAGGATCCGCCGACCGTCCGGCGCGATGACATAGGCCTCGCCCAAGGACCATTCCGGCGGCACGGTCCAGTCGAACACCGCCGTACCCGAGGGCACCTCGGTCCGTTCGAGCGGCAACAGCTCGCCCAGAATGTCGTGCGTCGCACGCACGCCGGGGCCCGTCAGACTGCGGTCGAGCGGCCATAGCCGGTCGAACGTCCGCTCCATTTCGGCGATTTCGGTTTCGGTCGTCAGGTCGGTTGCGGTTTCGGAGTCTGCGAAATCGGGATCGCGGTCAGCGCGCCGCCGCGACAGAGTGATAGAGCATGTCGACGGCGTCTTCCTCGACCGGCTCGTCGTTACCGTCCACGTACCAGGTCAGCATGATGCCGTCATCGTCGACGACGACGCTTTCCGGCTTTTCCCAGGCCGGGTTCCAGCGCATGCGGTCCTGCAGCGAAAAGCCTGACCGGAGCAGAACCGTGTTTTCGGCCTCGTTACGGTCGGCGATCACCCCCTCGTAGAGCACGATCTTGCCGATGTCGCTGAGCACCGCGTAATGCGGCTTCGCACGGCCGGAGAATTCGCCGCAGCTCGAAATCCTGTTGGCGAGATCGAGGCCGCGGGCGAGGGACGTGCGATGGTGCGACATGCCGCGCATCGGGATCGCATGGAACAGGTAGTGCGCTTCCACGCGGTGCTCGCGCAACAGGCTGTAAAGCTCGACGAGGGTCTGGAAGTCGTCGTTTACGCCCTTGAGCAGCGGATGCTGGTTGTATATCCGGACGCCCGCCTCGCGGAGTTTCCTGATCGCTTCTATCGATTCCGGCCAGAACTCGATGGGATGGTTGACGTTGCAGCCGACCTCGAAGCGCAGGCCGGGATAGGCGGCGAACAGCGCTATCAGGTCGCGGTTGACCCTGCGGGGGTCCTGAAACGGTACGCGGCTGCCGATCCTGACGGTTCGGATATTCGGAGCGTGTTCTTGCAGGCTTCGTACCGTATGACCCAGCAGCGGCAGCGACATGAGAGGATCGCCGCCGGTGATCAGGATTTCGTCGAGGTCGTCGCGCTGTCCGGGCGAGCCGAAATAGCGTGCGGCGTGCTCGATGTCGTCCTCGGTCATCGTCTGGATCGGATACTGGCCGCGCAGGCACCAGCGGCAGTGCGCGGCGCAGACCGTGCTCGGCTCGATCAGCACGGTGCGGCGGTACAGCCGCTCGACGCCGACCAGCGGACGACCCTCGTGGGTCAGGCTCAACTCGGACTCGTAGTGGCGCCGGCGTGAATTCGCCTGGATGACGTCTTCCGCCGGATCCTTGACGTACTGGCGCGTCAGCGCGCGCACTTCGCGGCTGTGGGGCCCGAACTGCTGCGCCGCCGACGCGATCTTGCTCTTCAGGAACGGCGAAATCAGTTCGCGGAAATCGCCCGTTTTGGTTCCGGCCATCGTGGCTATCCTCCAGCGCTGTCGAGTCTAACGCTAGTCAACTGTAATTTCGACATCTTTTGACGCGAGATAAGCGGCGATTTCGGCATCGCCCAGCAGCTCGACCGCCTCTTCGTGCGAGATCGACAAACCCGTGCGCTTCTCCAGCTCCGCGATCAGCGCAAGGTGCGACAG
>JAYQUR010000062.1:0-13397 GCA_038148075.1 Alphaproteobacteria bacterium
TCTGCCGCCATCGGAGAGGCATGCGGTCAGTGCGCAGGGGCCATCCGGTACGATGGCGGCTCAGTCCATCAGGTAGCCGAACTTTTCGCGGGCTTCCTTGAGGATTTCGGGACCCGGCGCGTTTACCGGCGGATACTGGTCCTTCCAGTGGAACGGCTTGCAGGCATCGATGATGGCGCGGCTGTTGGTGATGTCGCCAGTGGCCTTCTGCTCCGGCGTGAGCCGCGGATCGGCGGGCGACGTCCAGGCGCCCTTGACGATATCGATCGTCGTCGCCGGATCGCAGCGCGTGCACATCGCCCAGATCAGCTCTTCGAGGTTGGTCACGTCGATGTCGTCGTCGACGACGATGATGAAACGGTTGGCGTAATTGGCCGCGCGGCACTGGGCGGCGATGTGGCCGGTCTGCTTCGAATGGCCGGGATAGCGCTGCTTGATCGAGACGCCGTGCAGCAGGCGCGAGGCGCCGATCTCGTGGCACCAGACGCCGGTGACGTCGGGCACGCCCGCATCGGCGAGATTCTGCTTGAGCATGGCGGAGCGCAGCACGGCGCGGTACCGCGCCATCTCGTCCGAGCCCTGACCCATGGGCGGCACGCCGAGGATGATCGGGTCGTTGCGGTGATAGACGGCCTCGATCTCGAGGATCGGTTCCGGATGTTCGCCGCTGGCGTAGTAGCCCGTCCATTCGCCGAACGGGCCCTCGTTCTTGACCTTGCCCTCGTGGAGGTAGCCCTCGAAGACGATCTCCGCGTTGGCCGGGAAGGGAAGGCCGGTAACCTTGCCCTCGACGCAATCGACCGCCTTGCCGCGGATGCCGCCGACGATGTCGAGCTCGAACGTGCCGTAGGGCGCTTCTGCACCGCCCTGGAAGAAGGCGATGGGCTCGCCGCCGATCACCATGGCGACCGGGCAGGGCTCGCCTCGTTCCCAGTACTTGTTACGGTGGATATAGCCATGCTTGCCGGTCACCATGAAACATCCGACCGATTTGGAATCGTGGACCATGGCGCGGTAGGCGCCGCAATTGAGCCAGCCTTCCTCGGGGTCGCGCGTTACCGTGTAGGTGCCGGTGCCGATATAGCGGCCGCCGTCCTTGGGATGCCACATAGGCGTCGGGAACTTCATCAGGTCGATATCGTCGCCGGTCAGCACGTTTTCGAAGACCGGCCCGTCTTCGACGATCCGGTGCGGGACGGTCTTGCGGTCCTGGATAAACGAGTCGAAACAGGCGTCGGACAGTTCCTGCTTCGTCAGATGATCGGGAAAGCCGAGCGTCATGTTGCGGCGTTTGCCGCCGAACACGTTGATCAGCACGCGGAAGCCTTCGGGACACCCGGGAACCTTGTCGAACAGTACGGCGGGTCCCGTTTCCTCGCGTATCACGACCTCGGCGGCGAGGCCGATATCCTTCTCCCAGGACGCGCCGTCGACGCGTTTCAGTTCCCCCAGGCGTTCGGCCTGCTCGATCCAGTCCCGCAGGTCGTCATACGAGAACTGTTGCGCTGCGTTGCTGAGTGTTTTTTCGCCTGTTGCCATCTTTCTTGTCCCTCCCGACGCGAACGGGCCGGTCAACGACCGGCCCACGCAATATAAACGATCCGAGCGCGCAGATCAGAGTTTCAGGAATTTTCGCGCATTGTTTTCGTAAATGTCCGCCCGCGTCGCGTCGTCGAGTTCGACCGAATCGAGGCAGCGGATGGTCTCACGGATGTAGAGCGGTCCGCCTTCCGGGTCGAACGGGCAGTCCGACGCGAACATGCAGTGGCTCTTGTCGAAGAAGTCGAGACCGCAGCGCATCGCACCGAGCGAACCGAACGTCGCCGTGTCTGCGTAGAACATCTTGAAGTAGTCGATGGGTCGCTTCTTCAGGCTTTCGCGCAGCTTGGTCAGTTCGTCTCCGGGCGTCCGAGAGCCCAGTTGATCCTGGCCGTAGCCGACGCGACCCTCCACGTAGGGGATCATGGCTCCGAGATGATGGGTCAGGATCTTGATGTCCGGCAGGTTGTCGAACAGGCGCGAGAAGACGAGTCGCGCCATCGCCGCGCTCGATTCGTACGTCCAGCCGAAGGTCCACCAGATCTCGAACTTCGACATGTCTTCCGTGACGTAGTCGGCGAAGTTCGGGCCTCGCGCCGGGTGCAGGAAGATGGGTACGTCGAGCTTCGCCGCGGTCTCGAACACCGGGTAGAATTTCGGCAGGTCGAGCGGCTCTCCGTTGACGTTGGTGAATATCTGGACGGCCTTGGCGCCGAGTTCGCCCGTCGCGCGTTCGATCTCCTTCACGGATTCTTCGGGATTGTTCATCGGCAGCGACGCAACGAAGGTCGGGAACTTGTCCGGATTGGCCCTGCAGATGTCGGCCATGCCGTCGTTCGCCAACCGCGCCAGCGCAGGCGTCTGCTCGGGCGTGCCGAGATATTCGATCGTCGGCGCGGACAGGCTGATGACCTGGCAGTAATCCTCGCCGAACTGGTCCATCATCTTCATGCGCGCGTCCATGTCGTAGAGGACGGGAATGCTCAGCCAGCGCTTGATCGGGCCGGTATCCGTCAGCACTTCCTGCATTTTTTCGAAAAACGGCACCGGGAAGACATGGTTGAAAATGTCGAGCTTCACGAGGCTCTACCTTCTTGCTTGGCAATCTTTGGACGGTTGCTGGCTATTCTACCGGGTTTGGAAACGGGCGGAAACGGCCCGTCGGCGATCGGTCCCGTCAGTTTCTGACGACCTGGGCGGCCTCGTCCGGCGGGAATTCCGTGCTGCATCCTGGGCAAATCAGATCGACGCCTTTCATTTCCATCAGCGACGTCGACACGTGGAACCAGTGGCCGCAGCCCGGGCACTGGGCCCAGTTGGCGTTCCCGGTTTTCTCGAAGGGCGAATCGGACATCAGGCGGGCCAGTCCGTCATGTCGATCTCCGACAGAAGATCCTCCGCCGCCGCCATCGCTGCGTCCGAGACGCGGTTGCGCGGCGCCATCGGCTTCGGCTGGCCTGGTCGTGCGGCGGGCGGAAGCGTCGCGTCGATCGCGGCCTTGGTGATGGTCCTGCCGGTCGCCGGTGCGCTCGGGTCGAGCGGCGCGAGCGTCAGACCGTCGAGTTTGATTGCGTCGCGATGCCACTGGACGCGGGTCGCCAGAGCCCACATTGCCTGGCGATCGTCGAAGATGTCGACGTCTTCGTCGAAGGCGAAGACGGCCTTCAGTCGCCGGAAAGAAATCGCCGCCATCATCGCGTCGCGCACTTCGCCGGGACGCGGGTCCTTGAACTGCAGGTAGGCATGAAACCGCCTGCCGGAGACGGGGACGTGCACGTTGACCAGCGACGTCGAGGCCTGGCGGGCGAGGGAATAGATGAATCCCTCCATCCCCATGTTGTCGGGAACCAGATGATCCGGCAGGCCGGAGCCGCAATCGTGATAGATCGCGTCCTTGCGGCGCGTGACGCAGGTCACCTCGACGACGGGATTGGGAATTTGCGGGCCCTGGTAACCCGAAAACTCGGCGAACGGACCCTCCGCTTCGATGCGGTCCACGGGCAGGAAACCCTCGATGACGATCTCCGCATCGGCGGGCACCATGATCTTGTCGCCGTGAGTGATCGAGGGGACGAGCCGCAGCGATTCGCCCAGCGCACCGCCCGCGACGCCCCAGTGGCTCTCCGGATAGCCCAGTTTCGACTGCGCGCCCATCTCGACCGCCGGGTGGTGCCCGACCCAGATAGCAACCGGGCAGGGCTCGCCCCGCGCCCAGAATTTGCGCAGGTTGACCATGTTGTGCGACGTCTCGAGCATATAGCAGCCCATCAGGCGCGCACCCCGAACCCACAGACGTTGAATACCCATATTGTCGATGCCGGTGTCGGGATCGTAGGTCACGACATGGCCGCAGGTGACGTAATGCCCCGCATCACCCTCGTGCTGGCGCAGCGCGGGCAGCGCCAGAAGGTTCGCATCGTCGCCCTGCTCCACGATCTCGCGGACGGGTGCCTCGGCGGCGTCGACGACGGTCGGCGGGATCGCCTTCGACGACAGCGCAGACAGGGCTTTTGCCGACTGCCGGTGGTCGTCGATTCCGAGCGCCCTGGCGCTCAGTGCGCGACTTGCGAACAGATTGGTCAGGACCGGCATGTCGCTGATGCCGCCATCGGGAAGGCGCGGCTGGCGGACGAGAATGGCAGGGTTGGCGTTTCTGGCCGCCATGACGTGCTGCAGCGCGGTGATCTCCTGGACCACAGACACCGGCCGGTCGGGCCGGAAAATCGCGTTGTCGATTTCGTTCAGGTAGGACCGTAGGTCGGGCATTCGGGCTATTGCGCTCCGCCGGCCGTCTTCCGCTCCGCCTCCGACCGGGTTTCGGGGTCGACGTAGTTTGCCCAGAAATCATTGTAATAGGCGAGGTTTGCGGGATCGAGGTCCCGTTCCGGCATCGGGTCGGTCAGCCAGTGGTCGTAGGCGTTTTCGCCGCGCACCAGCATGGCCGCCTGGCCGTCCAGAGTCGGCCGGACATAGGGCGCGCAATAGACAAACAGGATGCCGATGCGGCGCCGGTCCGACAGGTTCGGCTCGGACGCGTGCGCGAGGCGGAAATGGTGGATCGAGCATTCGCCCGGCTCCAGGTCGGCGTTCACCTGGCCGGAATCGTCGAACTCGTCCGTAATACGCTGGCCGCGGGACAGCATGTTCATCTTGTCCCAGGTTTCCTCGTGCGCCATTTCCGGGTTGTGGTGGCTTCCCGGCAGGTACTTGAGGCATCCGTTGTCCGCATGGCTGTCGGTCAGCGCGATCCACGCGCCCCAGACGTCCATCGGCTCGTAGCCGAAATAGGCAGAGTCCTGATGCCAGGTTACGAAGCGGGGATCGTTCGCGCCCTTTGCCCAGATCGCGCATGTCGGCATCATGATGTTCGGTCCGATCAGGTCCTCGATCGCGTCGAGGAGCGCCGGCGTCGTGCCGAGCTCGTATAGCCAGCGGAACAGCACGTGCGGCTTGACCGAGAGAATTTCCGGAATGTCCTGGCCCTTTCGGGATTCGACGTCCTCGTAGAGCGTCCGGTACCGGTTCGCCTCCGCCGTCTCCATGATGCGGACGGGGAAAAGGCACCCGTCTTCCTTCGCGCGTACGACTTCTCCGTCACTCAGCTTTTTCGGCATCGTCGATTCCTCCGGTCCGGCGAAATGATGGCGAAGCGCCGCGGAAGAGTCCAGCCGGACTGACGTCGAGCGGAAGGATCGCGAGAAAAAAGGGCCGCGTCCTTATCGGCCGCGGCCCCCTTTTCTTCTTCGCTAACGCGGGTTTCAGCCGGTCAGTAGCGGACCGTGATCTCCACGCGACGGTTCTCGGCGTTCTTGACGCCGTCCGCCGTCGAGACGCTCGGCGCATTTTCGCCCAGCGAGCCGAGCGTCATCAGCCGCCCGGAAACGCCCGCCTTGGCGAGAGCTGCCGACACGGCATCGGAGCGCTTCTCGGCCAGCGTCGAATTGTAGTCGTTCGCGCCGGCCCGGTCGGTGTGTCCGACGACGGAGACGACCTGCGGCTTAGACGACTTGATGACGTTGGCCGCGGTGCCGATGACGGACATCGCCTTGTCGTCGAGCGCCGTGCTGTTGAAGCCGAAATAGACGATGAAGGTCAGCGGCGACAGCTTGGCCATCGGTTTGGCCGGAGCCGGCTTTGCCGCCGGAGCCGCTTCGATCTTGGCGAGCGCGATGAAGAAGTCGATCCGGCACTGGTCGATGTGGTCCTGTTGCAGGTTTTCTTCCTGTTCCTGCGCCCAGCATTCGTACATCGCCTGCGCACGGGCCGAATCGGCCGGGAGGCTGGATTTCGACCCGTTCGAGAATGCCTTTACGAGGCGGTCGCGGGCTGCGCCCAGGGCCTTTGCTGCCCCGCCGCCCTGCTTGCGCGAAGCAACGGCTTCCGGCTCGGTCGGCTTGCCGCCGGCGGCCGCGATGGCCCGCATCGCGAAAACGTCGGAGTCTTCGTAGTCGCCCTCGCCGTATTCGTTCTTGGACAGCGTGACGTATTCGCCGTGGAGCGCCTTGGAAAAGGCATCGCCCGAAGGCGTCGCCATCTGGGCGTTGTTGAGTTCCATGCCGCCGCAAGCTGCGAGCAGCCCCGCAGCAAATGTGATGATGGTCAGATTCTTAAACATTATTCATCCTTCCGAATCTTACAGGCGCCGTAGCCCCGACAGGCCTACCCGCCGGCGCCGTTCTACGCAATGGCCTGACCCGTCGAACGGGTCACGCCGTTTCACCGATTGCCTCGCCGAGGATAGAGATCATCTCGTCGATCTGTTGGTCGCTGATGATCAACGGCGGCGACATGGCAATGATATCGCCGGTTTGCCGCACGAGCAGCCCCTTTTCGAACGCTTTCAGATAGGTTTCGAATGCCCGGGCCGTCGGGGCGCCGTCGCGCGGCTCCAGTTCGACCGCGCCCATGATGCCCAGATTGCGGACATCGATCACGTGCGGCAGGCCCTTGAGCGAGTGCAGGGCGTCCTCGAACCTGGGAGCGAGCGCCCTGGCACGGGCGAAAAGCCCCTCCTCGGCATAGACGTCGAGCGTCGCGAGCCCGGCGGCGCAGGCCAGCGGATGGGCCGAATAGGTATAGCCGTGGAAAAGGTCCACCATCTCGGGCGGGCCCTGCATGAAGGCGTCGTAGATGCCCTTTCGGACCGCGACCGCCGACATCGGCACGGCGCCGTTGGTCAGCCCCTTTGCCATCGTGATCATGTCGGGAACGATGCCGAAATAGTCGGCTGCAAATGCCTCTCCGAGCCGCCCGAAACCGGTGATGACTTCGTCGAAGATCAGCAGGATGCCGTGGCGGTCGCAGATGGCGCGGAGCTTCTCCAGATAGCCGCGCGGCGGGACGAGCACGCCCGTCGAGCAGGCGACCGGCTCGACGATGACCGCGGCGATGGTCGATGCATCGTGCAGCGCAACGATGCGTTCCAGATCGTCGGCAAGGTGGCCGCCCCATTCAGGCTGGCCGCGGCTGTAGGCCATCTCGGCCGGATTGTAGGTGTGCGGCAGATGATCGATGCCGGGCAGCAGGGATCCGAAGAACTTCCGGTTGTTCGAGATGCCGCCGACCGAGGTGCCGCCGAAACCGACGCCGTGATAGCCGCGCTCGCGCCCGATAAGCCGCGTGCGGTGCGCCTCGCCCCGGTGGCGGTGCCAGGCGAGCGCGATCTTGAGGGCGGTGTCGACCGCCTCGGATCCCGAATTTCCGAAAAAGACGTGATCCAGGTCGCCCGGGAACATCGCCGTCAGCCGCGACGCGAGCTCGAACGCGCCCGGGTGGCCGCCCTGGAAGGCGGGCGCATAGTCCATCCGGCCGGCCTGCTCCCGAATCGCCTCCGTAATCCTGTCGCGCCCGTGTCCGGCGTTGACGCACCACATGCCGGCGCTGCCGTCGAGTAGCTGGCGGCCGTCGGCCAGCGTGTAGTGCATGTCTTTTGCCGAGACGAACAACCGCGGCGCCGCCTTGAACTGGCGGTTCGCGGTAAACGGCATCCAGTAGGGTTCGAGCGTGTTGACGCCGATCTGCGTCGGTGCGCCGTCGTCGGGCATGGCGGTTTCCGTCCCGTCGGATTGTGACCGTCCCGAGGCTATCAATGCATGTCGGGGGCGGCAAGCCACCCGACGACGATAGGTTCGCCGCGTCGGGAAAAGGAGTAAAAGACCCTATGGCCACCGTATCGGGATTTCCGGCGCTAACCGCCGCGCTTGCGGAGCGCAACTACCGCATCTTCTCGATCGGGAACGTCATTTCTCACAACGGTACCTGGGCGCAACGGACCGCCGTGCTGTGGTTCACCTGGGAACTTACCCATTCGGGCATGTGGCTCGGTCTGATTTCGGTGGCCGATCTGCTGCCGGTCGTCTTCATCGGTCCCGTCGCAGGTGCCATTGCCGACCGGGTCAATCTGCTGACGATGATGAAGGTCACGCAGCTTCTGGCCGCCTTGCAATCGCTTGCGCTGGCGGTACTCACCTTCATGGGCGTCATGACGCCGGAATTGCTGTTCGCGCTCGTGCTCGCCCACGGCATCATCATCTCGTTCAACCAGCCGGCACGCCTTGCGACCGTGCCGCACCTGATCAAACGCGAGAACCTGTCGGCGGCAATCGGCATCAACTCGATGATCTTCAATTCGGCGCGCATGACGGGTCCCATGATCTCGGGATTCTTCATCTCGACCCTCGGGATCGGCTGGGCGTTCGCCTTCAACGCAGCGAGCTACGTGTGGTTCGTCGGCTCCCTCTGCCTGATCCGAATCGACAATCCGCGCTCCACGAAGGCGCGCACCCGCATCTCCGAGGTTCCTCGAGAAATCGCCGAGGGCATGCGCTATGCGATGCGCCATCCCGGAATTGCGCGCATGCTGGTGATCCTGACCGTCGTGTCTATCTGCGGGCGTCCCTACATGGAGCTGCTGTCTGGGTTCGCGGACGAGGTCTTCGGTCGCGGCGAACTCGGCTATTCGATCCTCGTCTCCGTCTCGGGCGCCAGCGCCATGCTGGGCGCGCTGTGGCTCGCCCAGCGGGGTCAGGTAGTGGGGCTGACGGCGCAGGTCGTCACCGCGATCCTCTTGATGTCGCTGTCGCTGATCGGTTTCGCGGCAACCAACCTGTTCTTCTTCGCGGTGGTTTGCCTGTTCATCACCGGATTCGCGACGATCATCATCGGCGTCGGCGAACAGACGCTGATGCAGAACGCCGTCGACCCCGCAGTCCGCGGCAGAGTCATGAGCCTCTACGGCATGATCGGGCGCGGCGCGCCGGCGGTCGGCGCGATGGCGATGGGCGGGCTGGCCGAGATATTCGGGTTCCAGGCCCCGGTGCTTGTCGGGGCGGTGCTGCTGCTCGGCCTGTGGTGGTGGTCGTCCAAACGCCGCGACGCGATGGCGGCGGCGATGGAGGGCGAGTAAGCCCTACTCGATGGCGTTCGCTTCCTCGACCATCTGGACGAGCGAGGCGCGCAGCAGATAGGCGCGGTGCTTCTCCTCGTCCGCGACCGTCTCGCGCAGTTCGTCGAGCCGCGCCTTGCGGGCCTCGGGGTCGGTTTCCTGCAGGATGCGCTTGTTGTTGATCGACTGCGCCTGCACGTATTTCTCCGCCATCGGCCGGCGCTGGCGGTCGTAGCGTGCGAGCAACGGCGCATGATCCGCGCCCCCCCATGCCTCGACGAGCTTTTCCGCGAGGTTGAGCCCGTCATGGATGCCGCTGTTCATCCCCATGCCGCCGAGCGGATTGTTCACGTGCGCCGCGTCGCCGGCGAGGGCCACGCGGCCCTTCGCGAAGCTCTCCGCGACGCGCTGATGCACGCTGTAGAGGTTGCGGTGCAGGAGATCGTAGGGCGGATCGAACGGGAAGCATTCGGCGAGCCGGTCCTGGATCCATTCGTCGCCCAGTACGTGCTCGTCCGGGTCGTTGCCGAAGGCGGGCAGCAGCGCGCGCCAGACGCCTTCCGATTGCTCGCCGGGCACCTTGATCATGGCCGACCATTGTTCCGGATGCGCGACGTAAGACCGGTAGCGGAAGCCCGCCGCCTTCTCGAAATCGAAATAGGTGGAGACGATGATGAAGCGCTCTTCCCAGGTGAAGCCCGGGAAATCGATGTCGAGCGCCTTGCGGACGGCAGACCGCCCGCCGTCGCAGCCGATCAGGAAGCGGCCGGTGTGCGTCTCTTTGCTGCCGTCCGGCGCCTGCACGGTGATCTCGACGCCCTCGTCGTCCTGTCGCAGATCGACCAGCTCGCGCTCTCGGGCGAGCGAGAAGCAGTCGTACTCGAGTGCCAGGTCGCGTGCGATCTCGATCGTCTTGTGCTGTTCGAGCTGGAGCGCGAACGGGTAGGGCAGCGTACCGGCGAGGATTCCGTAGTCGAACTCCGCCACGACCTCGCCGGAGACGCGGTCGCGGAACTGGAACAGCGGGGATTCGATTCCCCGGCGCAGCATCTCGGGAACCATACCCAGCTCTTCGGTCATGGCGAGCGTCGAGGGGTGCAGCGTAGAGGCGCGATGATCGGTCGGGATCTCCGCCACCGCGTCGAACAGTTTCACCGGAATGCCGGCCTTAGCCAGGGCGAGGCCCGTGGTCATGCCCACCGGGCCCGCGCCCGCGATCAGAATGCACTCGTCATACGCCATGTCAGTTCTCGCGTTCTTTCGTTTCGGTCGTTCGGGTTCCCCCGGCCTGGGACCTGCGGCGGCCGGAGGTAACCAGCCAGATGCCGGTGAAGATAACGGCTATCCCGACGAGGTGATAGGTGCGGATGTCCTCTCCCAGAATGACGACGGAGAGGGTCGTGCCGAATATCGGGATCATGTACTGCGCCATGCCCGCAATCCCGGCACCGACCACGGGCACGGCCTTGTTCCAGACGATATACGACAGGAACGACGGGAAGATGACCGCGTAGCCGATGATGATGCTGTTGTCGGCGTTCCACTCGAACGTCTTTCCCTCCGCGAGCTCCCACAGCCACAGCGGCATCATCATCAGGACCGCGAACGCCGTCAGAGACGTCAGGAACGACATCTCGCCCATGTCCTTCGGCTTCCACCGAAGCATTACGGTGTAGACAGCCCACGCGAAGAAGGCGACGAGCACCAGGATGTCGCCGATATTGATCCGGAACGAGCTGAGCGAGCTCGGATCGGCCTTGAGCACGATCATGACCGTCCCGAGGAGGCCGAGGACGACGCCCAGCGTCTGGCGCTTCGAGATCGTCTCGCCGGTCATCAGGAACGTCGTGCCGACGATCCACAACGTACCCGATGCGTTCATCAGCGAGGCGTTGACCGCGACCGTGTACTGCAGCCCGACATAGTAGGGAACGGTGAACCCGACGACACCGAAGAACCCGAACGCCGACAGCAGCGCCCAGTGCTTCGCGATCAGCCTGCGATCCGCCCAGGTCTGCCGCCAGCCGATCATCAGGAACAGCGGCACGACGATCAGCCATCGGACAAAGGACAGCGTAAACGGCGGCACGTTGCCGGAGGCAGCGCGCCCGGCGACGGAACTGCCCGCCCAGGACAGCGCCGCGATTACCAGGAAGGCGCAGGCGAGCCAGAACGGGATGGTCGCCGCGCTCGATCTGGGAGAGGCGTTCAACGGTCGTACCGCGCTTGCCCGGTCCGAAACCGTATGGGTTTCATGTCAGCGACCTTTGAACGCGGCCTTGCGCCGCTCCGCAAAGGCTTTGTATGCGTTGGCGTAATCTTCGGTGTCGCCGTAGGAGGCCGCTTCGGAGAGCATCTGCGCATCCGGTTCGATCGGCGCTTCGGCGCCTCGGATCACCCGGCGGTTGTAGCGGGCTGCGAGCGGCGCGCCGGCGAGGATCCGTTCGACCGTCGCGGCGACCTCTCCATCGAGTTCCGCGTCGGGGACGATCCGGTTCACGAGGCCTTGCGCCAGCGCTTCCCCGGCCGCCAGCACGCGGCCCTCGAGCACGAGTTCGAGCGCTGCGGCGCGCCCGATCGCCCGGACCAGCGTTTCGGCCAGCGCGGGGTCGAGATAGATGCCCATGTTCTTTACCGGCAGGCCGAATTTCGAATCCTCCGTTGCGATGCGGATATCGCAGGCGAGTGCGATCTCCAGTCCGCCGCCGAGACAGAAACCCTGAATACGGGCGACCGTCGGGTGGAGCGAGTTCTCGATCGCCTTGACGGCGCGCATGGTGATCGAGTTGTACGCCTTCACCTGTTCCGCGTTGGACCGCGCCGTTTCGAATTCGGAAATGTCGTTGCCCGAGCCGAACGCCTTGCCGCCGGAGCCGGTCACGACGACGCAGCGGAGATTCGTATCCGACGACAGGTCTTCGAAGGCGTCGCCGAGTTTCTGCCAGGAGATACTGTCGAGCGCGTTTCGTTTTTCCGGACGATTGATCGTGACGGTCGCGATGTCGCCATCGCGCTGGCAAAGGATACTGTCGTTCATGGGAAATAGCGGGACCGTGATAATTCGTCGCGATCATAGCAAATGCGGAAATCGCCGTCGGAATTTTTAACGGTTTCCGTTTCCGAACGATGCTCGTTCCAGAAAAATTGTGAAGAAACAACGGGATATGAAGCTGGCACGGATTTTGCTCCATATGGTTCAGGAAATTGCCGACGGACGGATCGATGATTCTTCGACGCAAGAAACGCAAACGCCGCGGGCGCCGCAATGTGGCGGATGGCTCGCAGGCCCTGAGCAGGGGTACCGTTCTCCTCGGAATTTGTGCGGGCGCCGGCATGTGGGGTTACGCACTGGTGAATATCGCGACGCGGACGCTTTAAAGTCCCCCCTAAAGCACGCGTACACGTAAACGGCGTCTGCCAAGTCCCCCCGGCAGGCGCCGTTTTACGTTTCGGACTTCACGGTCAGTTGAATTGCCCGGATCGGCTTTGCGCCGCACATCTCGCCCGGAGAGGCAGACACGTCGCGCTGCCGTCGATACGACTATCCGGAGGATAATATGTTCAGACTCGCCCTTATCGCCGCTGCCGCGATCGCCATCGGCGCTGCAACCGCGTCGTATGCGGCGTCCCCCAACGTCGTCAAGCTGACGCAGGTGGGATGCCAGTTCGTCGAATCCGAAAACGGCGAGAACCACGGTTACATGCCGACCAGGAAAGCCGATTGCGTCGCGATTAACGAAAAGACGTCGGACAAGCGCCTGTCCGAGTCCAAGGTTCTCGAACTCAAGCCCGGAAAGTACGTCTTTCGGGTCGAGAACAAGAACGTTCCCTATGAGCTCGGCTTCTGGCTCCGGTCGAAGGGTTACGACTGGAAGAATCCGCTCCACAAGGTCACCAAGACCAGCGTTTCGGGCGGCGGGCTCACGGAGGGAAAGACGCGCGACTACGAGGTGGAACTGAAACCCGGCGAATACGTTTATTCCTGCCCGCTCAATACGACGCCCGACTACACGCTTGTCGTAAAATAACGTCGCCGGGTCATCGGCGAAATAAGGGCCGGCACTGTCGCCGGCCCTTATTCATTTCATGCCGAATTCGTCGCCCTAGCCGATCGCCGCTGCGAGATTGCCGATCATTTCTTCCATGTCGGCGGCACCGTTCAGCCGGCCCGCAACCGCCGAGTGAGGCGTCAGAAGCGCTTTGGGGTAGTTCTTCAACGGCTCGTCCGGCGGCGACGGTTCTTCGTAATGGACGTCCAGTGCCACCCCGCCGAGCCGGTCGCTTTCGAGCACGTCCATCAGCGCCTGCCGGTCTATGATCGCGGCGCGCGAGATGTTGATCAGGTAGGCACCGTCCTTCATCCGCGCGAAGGCGGCCGCATCGATCATCCCGCGCGTCGAGTCGTTGATCGGCAGGTGGACGCTGACGAAATCCGACCGTTCGAGCAGTTCTTCGAACCCGCAATAGCTCGCGC
>JAYQUR010000063.1:0-13254 GCA_038148075.1 Alphaproteobacteria bacterium
GTCGATCACACCCTGATCGACGCGCAAGGCGAGGCGCTCGACATGGGCACGGGTTTCGATGCCTTCACGCCGCTGTCGCATCACGGCAACCGCGACATCGCTCCGGCCGCCCACCGAAACCGGCACCTGCTGCTCGGCATCATGACGGATGCCGGATGGGACTTTTACCGAAACGAATGGTGGCACTATCAGCTCTTCAATTCCCGCGACTACGCGCTTCTCGGCGATTCGGACCTGCCGGAACCGATGATGCCAGCGGCGCCCCCGCCCTGACGCCGCCCCGACCTCGTTCCGCCCCCGACCCCGACCCCAGAACGCCGGAGAGACCGCAACAAATCAGGGGTGTTGCCCGAATCATTCGCACATTACATTAGCCGGAATCGGGTCAGGCGGAACAAATACATGAGAAAAATCCTTTTAGCAGGTCTGGTCGCAGCGGCCGCGGGCGCGTTTATGCCCTCACCGTCCGCGGCGGCCGATTCCGCCGTCGTGATCATGTATCACCGGTTCGGCGAAGAGACGCATCCGTCGACGAACATCCGGCTCGACCAGTTCGAAGCCCACCTGGCGGAGCTCGCCAATTCGAAATACACGGTGCTTCCCATACCCGAAATCGTCGACCGGCTGAAGAACGGGCAATCGCTGCCCGACCGGACGGTAGCGCTCTCGATCGACGACGCCTTCCTGTCGGTCTACCGGGAGGCCTGGCCCAGGCTCAGATCGGCGGGTTTTCCGTTCACGCTTTTCGTGGCGACGGAACCGGTCGACCGCGGCCAATCGGGCTACATGAGCTGGGATCAGATCCGCGAACTCAAGAAAGCGGGCGTCTGCATCGGCAGCCAGACCCACACGCATCTGCACATGGCGTCGTCCGGCGCCGACCGCAACCGCCGCGAGCTCGAGGACTCCAACGCCCGATTCCGGGCCGAGCTCGGCGAAGTGCCGACGATCATCGCCTATCCGTACGGCGAGTACAGCCTTGCGGTCCGGGAGGTCGTGAAGGAAGCGGGGTTCGCGACCGGTTTCGGACAGCATTCCGGCGTCCTCTACAGGGACGCCGACATGTACTACCTGCCGCGGTTCGCGATGAACGAGAATTTCGGCGATATCGGCCGGTTCAAGCTGGCCGCGAACGCCTTGCCGCTCCGGGTCAAGGAGGTCTCGCCCGCCGACCCGTTGCTGTTGCCGGCGAACAATCCGCCGCTGCTCGGTTTTACTGTAACGGGGGAGGAGGCCTTACGCCTGTCGCGGCTGAGCTGCTATCCGTCGAACCAGAGCGGAACGCGCCTCGAGAAGCTGGGGTCCCGCGTCGAGATCCGGCTCGACACCGCCTTTCCGGCAGGCCGCGCGAGGATCAACTGCACCATGCTGGCGCCTTCCGGCAGGTGGCACTGGTTCGGGTTGCAGTTCTTCGTTCCCCGGCCCTGACGGCGCCGTAACGGATTACGCGTCCGGCGGAACCGCCACCTCGCCGGAAAGATCGCGCAGCCACGCGCGGTCCAGCAGCTGCAGCTTGTTCGCCCGCATGATCAGTTTGATCGTTTCGAGATAGGCCTCGCCGCGTTCCGAGTAACGCTCCAGCGTCTCGACGAGACGATACCCTTCGATGACGCCGCCGTCCTCGCGCATGTCGGCGCGCGCCTCGCGGAAACCGTCATAGGCGAAATGGCTGTTGAGGTTGTGGACATACGCGGTCACGCCCTGCAGCAGATGGTCGAAGGAGCGGACCTTGTAGACCTCGCCCTCGCCGCGTTCGGCGGGCACGATGCCGGGCCGGTCGCCGCGATAGATTCGCTGACCGAACAACGCGTTGCCCTCGTGCGCAAAACGCGACGTTCCCCAGCCGCTTTCCTCGGCCGCCTGCGCGATCGCAAGAGACGGCGGGATTATGTCGACCCGTTCAAGCAGCGAAGCTAAATCGACCTTCTCGAGACCGTATCGGTCGGCGACTTCGGCGAGCCACGCTTCTTCGGCGTCGGACAGGTTCTTGCCGCCGGACACGCGATCCTGCAGGTCGAGGATACGAAGACGCTCGCGGGTAACATGTTCGTTCGCCTGCAGGACCAGCGGCAGGATCGATTTTATGAAAACGATCTTGCGCTGCGCGGGTCGCGACAGTTTCGCGAGATCCTTGGGCAGCGACGCCAGCAGCACGCGCGGAACGTGACCGGTCTTATGGACGCCGTCGAGCTCGTAGCCCACCTGGCGGAACAGGTCGCTGAGTTTGCCCGTGGAGCTGACCGTGAGAACCCGCAACGGCTTTATCAGTCGGGCGCCGAAAGACGCCGACGCGGTCTGCGGCACGGCCTTCTGCCCCGTCGGCATCGCATCCGCACCGTGCGCCGAGGCGGCCGCCCGGCCGGCCGGGGCGCCTGCGATATCCGCAAGACCGAGCACCATCAACCCGCCGAAAGCGAGCCCGAGTCCCGCGATGGAAAGGCGCTGGAACGTCGACGCGCCGGTGGCGCGCTTCCCGCGGGCCGTCGTCGATGATTTCGTCACTGCCATTTCTATCCCATCCTTTTCGCGTCGCCCGTCTTGTGCGAACGATCGCGGGTAGCGTCCGGACGAGCCGGACCCGGCGGCGTTTCCCTACCGAACCGCCTCGACGCCCGTGACGTCGGGCACGTAAAACTTCAACAGATTCTCGACGCCCATCTTCAGCGTCGCGGAAGAACTCGGGCAACCGACGCAGGCGCCCTGAAGGCTCACCCGGACGATGCCGTCTTCGAACCCGAGAAAGACGATGTCGCCTCCATCCTGCGCGACGGACGGCCTGATACGGGTGTCGATCAGGTCGCGGATCCGCGCCGCTACCGGATCCAGGACGGCGGAATCGTTGTCGGAGGCCGCGGTCTCGACGACCGGCGCTCCCGATTCGAAATGCGCCGCGATTTCATGCGCAACGGGCGGCGCCAGACGATCCCAGTCGTCTGCGGCGCGCTTCGCAACGGAAACGAAGTCGGCGCCCAGAAAGACGCCCGCAACACCGTCCACGCCGAACAGCCGCGCCGCGAGAGTCGACCGCCCGGCCGTATCGGGCGACGGAAAATCCGCGGTGCCGTCGGCCATCACGGCGCAGCCTGGCAGGAATTTCATCGTCGCCGGATTGGGCGTCGGCTGGGTAACGACGTTAATCACTTCGGCAATGTCTCGTGTAACCGGACCGAACGAGAACCGGCGGTCGCAAGGCCGCCGGAAGTCGATAAGTTGGGTTAAGCCAGGGTTAAGATCAACGCCAATCTGCGCGCCGGAAAAACGGGCCCGAACAAGCCGTTGAAAAATCGTTTGGAATAAAATCGTTTCGGGTGCGGAAAGTTTTTGCCTCCCCGCGGAAGCCGCGAAGCGTTAACCATACGGCGCGGGAAAGCGGATCGGCGAGGGGTGCCGCAAAGGGTTAACGGCGGCGAATATCCCCCGTGGTCAGGTCAGCAGGTCGATCTGCTCCTGGCTCAGATTGCCCGGCACGACGGTGATCGGGATCGGGAATTCGCCGGACATCTTGCCCGCGATCGCGGAGACGAGCGGGCCGGGCCCCTTCTTGTCTGTGCCGGCCCCGAGAACGAGGATGGAAATGCGGGGCTCCTCCCCGATAAGCGCAATGATCGCTTCCGCCGGCTTGCCCTCGCGGACGTAGAGGGTCGGCATCTCGTTGGTCCATTCCTTGACGCGCGACGCGTACTGCTGGAGGAAATCCTCCGCTTCCTGCCGCGCCTCCTCGCGCATTTTTTCCTCGACCGACATCCAGTGCTGGAACTCGGCAGGCTCCATCACGTAGAGCAGGGCCAGGCGGCCGCCGGTCCTGACCGCGCGGCGCGCCGCGAAAAAGATCGCGTTGTTGCACTCCTCGGTCGAATCGACGACGCACAGGAAAATGCGGTCGCTGCGGACGGGCGCGTCGCGGGTCGAATCCAGCGCTGTATCCTCGGCTGCCGGGGCCACGGTCTCGTCGATCATGGTCAGTTTCTCCTGAAGACGACGCCCGCCAGCCATCCGGCCAGCAACGCGATCGCAATGGCAATTGCGCCGTACCACGGCGCATGCTCGTTCGCAAAAGAAAATATCTTCGCTTCCAGGCCGACTTTCCGCACCCGCAGCGGCGTCGTCTCGAGACTGACGAGCCGGCCGTCCTTGAACAGGAAAACCGCCACCTGGTACTCGCCGGTCGGGACGTTCGCGGGAAACGAAATGCTGGTCCGGAACAGCCGCCCGCTGTTGATCGTGATGGGCCCCGGCCGGGTTCCGTAGAGATCGAGGCGCTGCTTGTTGCGGATGAACGCCGCCCGGAACTCCCCGACCTGGTCACCGTCGACGGGCGCCCGCGCTTCGAGCGCCAGGCTCTGGGGGCCGATCCGCAGACGGCGAAGATCCTTCGCTTCGGCGATGTCCGCCAACGGCCGCGATGCCGCGACCCGGTAGTAGGCCGGCGCATCGGGAAACGTGATGGATGCGCCGTTCACCCAGATGCCTGCGACGCGCTGCTTGCGGCGGACGACCTCCTCGCGGCGCGGCCCCGTCACGGTCACGACGATGTCGCCCGACCCTTCGGTCGCGCCGAACAACAATAGCTCCTCGCCGGTAAACCCCGTCGAGATTGCGACTTCGCGATGCGAGAGATCGACAACGACGCTCTGCGCCATGGCCGCCGGCGCGCCGGACGCCAGGGCGATCGCTGCCGCGACCCGGAGGAAAATCCGCGCCGGCATCAGTGGCGCCCGCCGAGACCGATGGAGAACAGATCGTCGGGCGTCGCGACAAGCGTCCACGCGACCCGAGCGCAGACCGCGAGAACGATGAGACCGAGGGCGACGCGCACCTCTTCGCCCCGCAACCTGCTGCCGACGCGCGCGCCGATCTGCGCGCCGATCACGCTGCCGACGACCAGCAGCAGCGCGAGAACGATATCTACGGTCTGGTTGTTGACCGCCTGCAGGAACGTGACGTTGGCGGTGACGAACACGATCTGGAACAGCGACGTCCCGACGACGACCGACGTCGGCATCCCGAGCAGGTAGATCATCGCCGGCACCATCACGAAGCCGCCGCCGACGCCCATGATCGCCGCCAGAATGCCGACGAAAACGCCGACGCCGAGCGGTAAAAGCGCGCTGATATAGAGCTTGGACCGCCGGAACCGCATCTTGAACGGCAGGCCGTGCATCCAGTTGTGGTAATGGAGCTTGCGCTTGGGCGCCATCGGATTGCGGTTGCGGAACCACGACCGCGTGCTCTCGACCACCATCAGCACGCCGACGATGCCCAGAAAGACGACGTACGAGATCGCGATGACCAGGTCGATCTGGCCGATTCCGCGGAGAAAGGTGAACAGCCATACGCCGAGCGTGGACCCGATGAAACCGCCGACCATCAGGACGAGGCCCATCCGGATATCCACGTTGCCGCGGCGCCAGTGCGCGAGAGCGCCGGAAACCGACGCCGCGACGACCTGATTCGCCTCGGTGCCGACGGCGACCGCGGGCGGCACGCCGATGAAAATCAGCAGCGGCGTCATCAGAAACCCGCCGCCTACGCCGAACATGCCGGACAGAAAGCCGACCATGCCGCCGAGCCCGAGCAGCAGAAGCGCATCGAGCGACATTTCGGCGATCGGCAGATAGATCTGCATGGGCTGGCCGGTCGTCTCCGGACGGGTTGGTCGGGCGGCCTGCCCGCAGCCGATGGCCGCCGTTGCTTGCGGGGGGCCTTTTTGCGCCGATCCGCGCGACGGCGCAAGTGCCCGCGACAAATCGGCCGCGACGGGCGGCCTCAGGTCGAGATCAGGCCGACGATATCATGGATTTCCTGAAGGATCGGCTCCGCAACGGCCCGCGCGCGCTCGGCGCCCCTGGCGAGGATCGCGTCGATGTGCGACGGATCGCCCATCAGCCGGTTCATCTCGTCCGAAATCGGCGACAGCTTGTCGATCGCCAGGTCCGCCAGCGCAGGCTTGAAATCCCCGAACCCGCGCCCGCCGAACTCCCCGAGCACCTCGACCGAAGACTTTCCGGCAAGGGCGGCGTAGATGCCGACCAGATTAGCCGCTTCGGGACGACCCTCGAGCCCTTCGATTTCCGATGGCAGCGCCTCCGGATCGGTCTTGGCGCGCCGGATCTTTTTCGAAATCTCGTCGGCCGTATCCGTAAACGTGATGCGGGAGGCATCCGACGGATCGGATTTCGACATCTTCTTCGAGCCGTCGCGCAGGCTCATGACGCGCGTTGCTTCGCCGAAAATAAGCGGTTCGGTAAGGGGAAAGAACTCGACCCCGAAATCGTTGTTGAACTTCTGCGCGATATCCCGCGTCAGCTCCAGATGCTGTTTCTGATCCTCGCCGACCGGCACGTGCGTTGCCTTGTAGGCGAGGATGTCCGCCGCCATCAGGTTCGGATAGGCATAAAGCCCGACCGAGGCGTTCTCGCGGTTCTTTCCGGCCTTCTCCTTGAACTGGGTCATCCGGTTCAGCCAGCCGAGGCGCGCGACGCAGTTGAAGATCCACGCCAGTTGCGCATGCGCCGCCACCTGGCTCTGGTTGAAGATGATGCTGCCTTCGGGGTCGATGCCGGCGGCGATGAAGGCCGCCGTGACCTCGCGCGTATTGGCGGCGAGTTCCTTCGGATCCTGCCACACGGTGATCGCGTGCAGATCGACGACGCAGTAGATGCAGTCGTAGTCGTGCTGAAGCGCCACGAAATTGCGGATCGCGCCGAGATAATTGCCGAGATGAAGATTGCCGGTCGGTTGCACGCCGGAAAATATCCGGTTCATCGCGAGTGTCCTGTCCGTGTCTGCAGGGTGGTCGGAAGCGCGCGGGTTATCGCCTCAACCCGGCGACCGGTCAAGCATGCGCTTGATGTCGGCGACCGACGCGGCGCCGGCGGCGATCGCCAGGGCCGCGAAGGCGGCGAGCCCGACGGCGATCAGCGCTGCCAGGGCCAAGGCATCCTCGGCGGAACCCGAAGCGGCGAACCCCGAGAGTGCGTCGCGCGAGATCCAGAGCACTGCCGCCATGCCGGCTGCGGCGGCAACCGTCCTGGGCAGCGCGCGCCGCAGCCGGGCATCGAGCGTCAGGTGGCCGCGGCGGCGCAGCAGCGCATAGAGCAACCCCGCATTCACCCAGGCCGAGACCGCGGTCGCCAGCGCAATGCCGACATGCTTGAGCGGATCCATCAGGGCGAGGTTGAGCGCCAGATTGATGCCGACGCAGAGCGCCGCGATCTTGACCGGAGTCGCGGTGTCCTCGCGCGCGAAGAAGCCCGGGGCGAGAACCTTGATCAGCACGTAGGCCGGCAGGCCGATCGCATAGGCGCCGAGCGCCATCGCCGTCGCATTCGTATCGACGGCGCCGAACTCGCCGCGCTCGAACAGGACGCGCACGATCGGCTCGGGGATCGTCATCAGCGCCAGCGCGCCCGGAATGGTAAGCAGCAGCGAGAACTCAAGCGCCCGGTTCATGCTCGCCTCGGCGTCGGCGGTCTGCCCTGCTCGGATCTGGCGCGAGAGCAGCGGCAGCAGCGCGGTGCCCACAGCCACGCCGATCACGCCGAGCGGCAACTGGTTCACGCGGTCGGCGTAATAGAGAAACGAGACCGACCCGGCGGGCAGCAGCGATGCGATGACGACGTCGATCAGGAGGTTGACCTGCACGACGCCCGCCCCGATCGCACCCGGGAGCATCAGCCACAGCAGCCGGCGGACGCGGGGAGTCAGGCGCGGGCGGCGAAGCCGCAGGGAAAACTCCGCCCGATGGCAGGCGACCGTCAGCCAGACGAACTGCGCCGCGCCGGCCGCCGCCACGCCCCAGGCGAGCGCATGGCCGGGCGTCTCCACCAGCGGCGCGAGGCCGAGCAGGGCAGCGATCAGGCACAGGTTCAGGATGATGGGCGTCGCGGCGGCGGCGGCGAACCGGCCGAGCGCGTTGAGCACGCCGCCGAGCTGCGAGACCAGCGAGATGAACAGAAGATAGGGAAAGGTGATCTGCGCCAGCGCGACGGCGAGGTCGAAGCGTTCGGGATCGCCGACGAATCCCGGCGCGAAGCCGTGCATCACCCAGGGCATCGACACCTGCAGCGCGGTGACGAAAAACAGCAGCGCGACGACGAAGACCGAGATCACCTCTTCGGCGAAGGCCCGGGCGTTGTCACGCCCGCCTTCCGACATGTGGCGCGTGAACAGCGGCACGAAGGCGGCATTGAACGCGCCTTCCGCGAACAGCCGCCGGAAGAAGTTCGGCAGCTTGAAGGCGACGAAGAAGGCGTCCGCCACCGGGCCGGCGCCGAGCATCGCGGCGATCATGATATCGCGTGCGAAACCGAGGACGCGGCTGACCATCGTATAGCCGCCGACGGTGGCGATGGAGCGGAGGAGGGCCATCGGGTCGATGCTTCAGCAGGATTGCGGACTGACGGAACAGGACAATAGCGCCGATTGTGCCGAATCTGTGGCGGCAATCGCCTTGCGCAGCGCGCGCCTAGCCGCTGGCGGCAACGGGCGTGTCGACATCGCCGGGCAGCGGAACGTCGTTTTCGTCGGCGCCGGAGCCTTCGGACAGGACGCCGAGCAGCGCCTTGCGGATTTGCTCGAGCTTGCCGTCATGGGTGATCTTCAGCCCGAAGACGTCCTTTACATAGAAGACGTCGACGGCGGTTTCGCCGAAGGTCGTGATCAACGCCGTGCCGATCTGCAGATTGAGCGACGAGAGAATTCGCGTGAGGTCGTACACCAGCCCGCGGCGGTCGCGGCCGTTGATCTCGATGACTGTATGCGTCCGGCTCGCTTCGTTGTCGAACAGGACGCGCGGCGCCACCTTGAACACGCGATAGCGGCTCGGCATGCCGTCGTCGCTGTCCTCGAGCACGTCGCGCGGCCGCAGCTCGCCCTTAAGGGTGTGGTTGATTCGGGTATAGAGCCGCGCCAGCTTGTCGGGCCTGTCGAACGGTTCGCCGTTGTCGTCCTGCACCCAGAACGTATCGAGCGCCATGCCGTCCTTGGTGGTGAAGATCTTGGCGTCGACGATATTCGCGCCGCTCACGGCCATCGCGCCGGCGATACGTGAGAACAGGCCGGGATGGTCGTGCGCGAAGATCGTGATCTCGGTCACGCCCTTGAAACGGTCGACCCGGTTCTTGATCGTCAGCGGTTCCTGGCGCGATTCGGCCTCGTGCGCGAGGCGCGCATGCCAGGCGAGCGTCTCGGCGTCGAACGATACCCAGTAGGACGGATAGCCGCGCGCGATGTGCCGGTCGACCGCCTCGGCGGGCAGGTCCGTTACGAGAGCGCGCATCTCGTCCTGGGCCCTGGCGGCGCGTTCCTCGCGTTTCTCCGACGACCGGCCGCTGGTGAGCCGGTCTTCCGCCGCCTCGTAAAGCTCGCGCAACAACGCGCCTTTCCAGGCGTTCCAGACATTGGGCCCGACCGCACGGATGTCGGCGGCGGTCAGCACGAGTAGAAGCCGCAGTCGCTCGGCCGATTGCACGACGTCGCAGAAATCGCTGATCGTCTTGGGGTCCGCGATGTCCCGGCGAAACGCGGTGTTGCTCATCAGCAGGTGATGGCGCACCAGCCAGGAAACGGTTTCCGTCTCCTCTTCGGTCAGGCCGAAACGTGGGCACAGCTCCAGCGCGACGTCCGCGCCGAGCTCGGAATGATCGCCGCCGCGGCCCTTCGCGATGTCGTGCAGCAGCACGGCAACGTAGAGAGCGCGCCGCGATTTCACCTTGTGGATCACCTCGGTCGAGATCGGCATCTCCTCGGCAAAGACGCCGTTCTCGATTCCATGCAGGATTCCGATGGCGAAGACCGTGTGCTCGTCGACCGTATAGACGTGATACATGTCGTGCTGCATCTGGGCGACGACGCGCCCGAAATCCGGCACGAACCGCCCGAACACGCCCGCCTCGTTCAGCCGCCGCAGCGTCTTTTCGGGATCGTTCCGCGAGGTCAGCATCTCGACGAACAGCCGGTTCGCCTCGTCGTCGTCGCGGATGCTGTCGATCTCGTGAAGGTTTCGGGTTATCGCCCGCAACGCCTTCGGATGGATGTCGAGATCGTGCGCCTGCGCCGCATGGAACAGACCCAGCACCTTGACCGGGTCGGTCCTGAGTTCGGCGCCGCGTTCGACGGACAACCGGCCGCCGTCGAGCACGTAACCCTCCGGCGCCTTCTGGAAAAGGCCGAGCGACGGCAGCTTGAATTTGGGTTTCCGCTGGTGTTCCGCCTCGAGCGCCGCGCAGAAGATGCGCGTGAGGTCGCCGATCTCCTTGGCGACCAGATAATAGTGTTTCATGAAGCGCTCGACGCCGCGCGCGCCGGCGCGGTCGCGGTAACCCAGCTTGTCGGCGATCTCGGGCTGCAGGTCGAAGGTCAGGCGGTCCTCGCCGCGCCCCGTGAGATAGTGCAGATGGCAGCGGACGTCCCACATGAAGCGGTGGGCGCGCGCGAAACGGTCGGCTTCCTTCTTGGTCAGCACGCCGCGGTCGACGACGTTCGCGACCTCGTCGACCTTGTAGAGGTACTTGGCGATCCAGAACAGGGTCTGCAGATCGCGCAGCCCGCCCTTGCCCTCCTTTATGTTGGGCTCCAGCACATAGCGCGAGTCGCCCATGCGCTTGTGGCGCGCGTCGCGCTCGGCGAGCTTGTCCTCGACGAACTCCGGCCCGGTCTTGTCGGCGACCTCGGAATAAAAGCGGCGGCGAAGCTCGTTGTAGATCTTCTTGTCGCCCCACAGATAGCGCGATTCCAGCATCGCGGTTCGGATCGTCACGTCGGTACCGGCGAGCCGGATGCATTCGTCCACGGAGCGCACCGACTGGCCGACCTTGAGCTTCAGATCCCACAGCATGTAGAGCATGTATTCGATGACCTGCTCCTGGCGCGCGGTTTCCTTGTAGGGAAGGACGAACAGCAGATCGATGTCCGAGTGAGGCGCAAGCTCGCCGCGGCCGTATCCGCCGACGGCGGCAACGCTGAGCTTCTCCGCCTCTGTCGGGTTCGCCGCCGGATAGACGTGGTCCGTTGCGAAATCGTAGATGAGCCGGATGACCTGGTCGGCAAGGAACGCCAGCGCGACGGAAACGTCCTCGCCGTTGGCCTCGCCCTCGTCGAACCGGCGGCGCACTTCGGCACGGCCCGTCGCCAACGCCTCTTTCAACAGCTGCAGCAGGTCGCCGCGCACGTCTGACGGCAAGCGCCCGTTTCCGACAAGCGCGTCGAGCTCGCCGACGATGGCGGCGCGATCGATGATCCGGCGTTGTTTCGGAATACCTGCCATGGGACCGCCATCATAGATAAGTCCGTCTCTATATAGGACATCTTAATATAGGACATCTTAATCGACCCATCGAATTCGCCCGGCTTAATCCAGATCAAGTCGGGCCGGCATGCGTTCGCGGATCATGCCGGTCCGGCCAACCGGAGGAATGCCGCCGTGACCCTGAATGCGCCTTTCAACCTCGAAGCGTGGATCGACCGGAACCGCGATCAGCTGAAGCCGCCCGTCGGCAACAAGCTTCTCTACGAAGAGAACGGCATGATCGCTCAGATCATCGGCGGCCCGAACACCCGCGTCGATTTTCACGACGATCCGGTTCAGGAATTCTTCTATCAGCTCGCGGGCGACATGATCCTGAAAGTCGTGGACGACGGCAGGATACAGGACATTCGGATCAACGAAGGCGAGGTCTTCATGTTGCCGCCGCACGTCCGTCATTCGCCCCAGCGCCCGATGCCCGGTTCGATCGGCCTCGTCGTGGAGTCGCCCCGCATGGCGGGAATGCTGGACGGGTTCGAGTGGTTCTGCTTCGAGTGCGGCGCCCGCATACACCGGGTGGAGGTTGCGGTCGACAACATCGTCGACGACCTGCCTCCGCTTTACGAGGCGTTCTATGCCGACGAGGCGGCGCGAACGTGCCGCGATTGCGGTGCGGTGCATCCCGGCAAGGGAAAGCCGCCGCCGGGCTGGGCGGATCTCTGACCGCCGCCGTCACTCGGCTTTCATCAGCCCCCTCAGCCGGTAAAGAGCTTCCAGCGCCGCGCGCGGCGTCATCTCGTCCGGGTTGATGTCGGCTAGCGCCGTTTCGACTTCGGAGGCCGCAGGCGGTTGGGACGCCGCAACCTGAGCCGAGAACAACGGCAGGTCCTCGGCAAGGCGGGCGAGCGCGCCGGACTGTTCGCCCTCCTCGAGCATCCGCAGAACCTCCTGGGCGCGCCCGACGACGGCCTCCGGCAGGCCCGCGAGGCGGGCGACATGAATCCCGTAGGACTGATCGGCCGTTCCGGCGACGACTTCGTGCAGGAAGACGACGTCTCTCTTCCACTCCTTCACGCGCATGGTATGGCAGGCGAGCGCCCCGAGCCGGGCCGTCAGCGACGTGAGCTCGTGGAAGTGCGTCGCGAACAACGCCCGGCAGCGATTCACCTCGTGCAGATGCTCGAGCGCGGCCCAGGCGATGGAAAGCCCGTCGAACGTCGCCGTGCCGCGGCCGATCTCGTCGAGAATGACGAGCGATCGCTCCGTCGCCTGGTTGAGGATGGTCGCGGTCTCGACCATCTCGACCATGAAGGTCGACCGGCCGCGGGCAAGATCGTCGGATGCGCCGACGCGGCTGAAAAGCCTGTCGACGACGCCGATATGCGCCCTTTCCGCGGGCACGAAGGCGCCGGCCTGCGCCAGCACGGCGATCAGCGCGTTCTGCCGCAGAAAGGTCGACTTGCCCGCCATGTTGGGGCCGGTCACCAGCCACAGCCGGTTCGCCGCCGCGAGATCGCAGTCGTTTGCGACGAACGCTCCCGACGCACCGAGCGCAGCCTCGACGACGGGATGGCGGCCGCCCGCGATTTCGAACGCGTCTGTCTCGTCGACCTCGGGGCGCACGTAGCGCCGCTCGACGGCAAGCGCCGCGAGCCCGGACGAGACGTCGAGCGCGGCCAGCGCGCCGGCCGCACGCGACACCCGGTCGGCGACGGCGGAGACCTCGACCACCAGCTCGTCGAACAGTTCCAGTTCGAGGGCCAGCGCGCGTTCGCCCGCCTGGGCGAGCTTGCCTTCGAGTTCGCCGAGCTCGACGGTAGTGAAACGCACGGCGCTCGCCAGCGTCTGGCGGTGAATGAACGGGCTGTCGCCGCCCGTCTGCACGCGTTCGGCATTCGTCGCCGTTACCTCGATGAAGTAGCCGAGAACGTTGTTATGGCGAATCTTGAGGGAGTTGATCCCCGTCTCGTCGGCGTAACGCGCCTGCAATGCGGCGATGTGCTTGCGGC
>JAYQUR010000064.1:0-658 GCA_038148075.1 Alphaproteobacteria bacterium
AGGCATGGTCGTTCATTCGGCGAGCGATCGCCCGGAAAAGGCACGCCGGATGGTCTTCGAACTTCTGGTCGCCGACCAGCCGCCGCGGGGCGACGCGCACGACGCAGACTCGAAGTTCTGGAAGTGGGCAGATCGCCTCGGCGTCGGCGACAGCCGTTTCCCCGCAAGGGAGATGCCTGGCGCCGATCTCTCGCATCCGGCGATGGCGGTCAATCTCGATGCCTGCATCAACTGCACGCTCTGCGTCCGCGCCTGCCGCGAGGTCCAGGTGAACGACGTCATAGGCATGGCGCATCGCGGCAGCCACGCGAAGATCGTGTTCGACTTCGACGACCCGATGGGCCACAGCACCTGCGTCGCCTGCGGCGAATGCGTTCAGGCCTGCCCGACAGGTGCGCTCCTTCCCGCGACGGTTGTTTCCCCGGAAGGCAGGATCAAGCCCGGCCGGCAGGTCGAATCCGTCTGCCCCTATTGCGGCGTCGGCTGCCAGCTCACCTTCAATATCAAGGACGACAAGCTCCTTTCCGTCGACGGGCGCGACGGCCCCGCGAACCACAACCGGCTGTGCGTTAAGGGCCGCTTCGGGTTCGATTACGTGCATCATGCGCAACGCCTGATGCGGCCGCTCATCCGGCGCGACGATGTGCCGAAGGACCCC
>JAYQUR010000064.1:668-3325 GCA_038148075.1 Alphaproteobacteria bacterium
CGACCCTTCGCGCCCGCTGGATTATTTCCGCGAGGCCGACTGGGACGAAGCGCTCGATATCGCAGCGGCGGGCCTCAGGAAGACCATCGACGCGCACGGCGGCCGGGCATTGGCAGGGTTCGGTTCGGCAAAGGGTTCGAACGAGGAAGCCTACCTGTTCCAGAAGCTCGTCCGGACGGGCTTCCACACCAATAACGTCGATCACTGCACGCGCCTGTGCCACGCCTCGTCGGTGGCGGCGCTGATGGAGACGGTGAACTCGGGCGCGGTATCGGCGCCGTTCTACGATGCGGAAAAGGCCGACATCATCGTCGTGATCGGCGCCAACCCGACGGTGAACCACCCGGTCGCCGCGACTTTCTTCAAGAATGCCGTGAAGAACGGCGCCGAGCTCATCGTCATGGATCCCCGCGGCCAGGCGCTGAGCCGGCATGCGACGCACATGCTGCAGTTCAAGGGCGGTACCGACGTCGCCCTTCTCAACGCGATCATGCACACGATCGTCGAGGAAGGCCTGACCAACGCGAACTACATCGACGGCTATACCGAAGGTTTCGAGGAACTGAAGGCACACGTCGCCGGTTTCCCGCCGGAGAAGATGGCGGAGATCTGCGGCGTCGACGCGGACACGATCCGCACCGTCGCGCGCAAATACGCCAACGCGCAACGCAGCATCATCTTCTGGGGCATGGGAATCGCGCAACACGTGCACGGCACGGACAACGCGCGCTGCCTGATCTCGCTCGCGCTGATGACCGGCCATATCGGGCGGCCGGGAACCGGCCTGCATCCGCTGCGCGGCCAGAACAACGTGCAGGGCGCTTCCGACGTCGGGCTGATCCCGATGGTCTATCCCGACTATCAGTCGGTCGCGTCGGAAGAGATCAAGGCGCGGTTCGAAAAGTTCTGGAATGCGGAGCTCGATCCGAATGCGGGCCTGACGGTCGTCGAAATCATGGGTGCAATCCTCGCCGGGCAAATCCGCGCGATGTACATCATGGGCGAAAACCCGGCGATGTCCGACCCGGACGTGCAGCATGCGCGCGACGCACTCGCCTCGCTCGACCACCTCGTCGTGCAGGATCTGTTCCTGACCGAGACCGCGGCGCTTGCCGACGTCGTGCTGCCGGCAAGCGCGTTCCCCGAAAAGGACGGCACCTTCACCAACACGAACCGACAGGTGCAGATCGGCCGCGCCGCCCTGCCGCTTCCCGGCGATACGCGCCAGGATCTCTGGATCATTCAAGAGATCGCCCGGCGCATCGGCCTCGACTGGGACTACGGCGGCCCTGCCGACGTGTTCGCCGAGATGGCGCAGTGCATGCATTCGTTCAACGGCATCACCTGGGAGCGCCTGCAGAAGGAGGACTCGGTCACCTATCCGGTGGACGAGAACGGCGTCAGCCATGAGGTCATCTTCGCCAACGGGTTCCCCACCGCGAACGGTCGGGGCAAGTTCGTGCCTGCGGACGTCCTGCCGCCCGGAGAAGTGCCGGACGACGAATATCCGATGATCCTGACGACGGGCCGCATCCTCGAGCACTGGCATACCGGTGCGATGACGCGGCGGTCGGACGTGCTCGACCGGATCGAGCCGGAAGCAACCGCCAACCTGTCGCCGCACGACATCGCGCGGCTGGGCGTCCGGCCGGGCGACATGATCCGGGTCGAGACGCGGCGCGGCGCCATCGAGCTGCGCGCCCGCGCCGACCGCGACGTGCCGGACGGCGTGGTGTTCATTCCGTTCTGCTACGTCGAAGCAGCGGCGAACCTTCTCACCAATCCGATGCTCGATCCGTTCGGCAAGATTCCGGAGTTCAAGTTCTGCGCGGCCCGCATCTCGCAGGCGGAAACGGTCGCTGCAGAATAGCCTTTTGCCGCGTGTGCGGCATCGCACGGGGCAGCGGAAACTAAAATTTCAGAAGGCGCCGATCTCGCGCCGCGGAAAATCGAGGATCAGCGCATCCGCCGACAGCGCGTCCGTCCTCGTGCGGCGCAACGCTTCGTCTTCGATGTGCGCACGGATGAACGCATCCAGATCGGCGCCGGGCTCCAACCGGTCGCGCACGTGGGAAAGCATCTCCCGCTGCTTCATCGCCCGGAACGTACGTCCAGTCGCCGGAATCTCCGCCAGTGCGACAGGCGCACCGTCGACATTCACGCAGCCGACCCTCGCCGTGTAGATGTAAGCGGTCGCGATCGCCTCGCCCGCCCCGTCGATTTCGACGCAGATCTCGTCCAGCGCATCGTAGGTGTAGTTGCGCTCGGTCTCGTGCATGCGGTTGAGTTGCGCGTCGTCGAGCCACAGCACGTAGGTCGTGACCGCGGTCCCGGGCGACGGGCAGAAGGTCGACGGCACCGAGCCGTAGCCGGCGAGATGCGCCGCGTAGACCGCATCGAAATCATGCAGCGCCGCACGCTGGATCGGGATTTCGACGTGCCCGTCGAGGACACTGTATTTTCGGGCAAGCTGCTCGTGCGACTGGTTGGACCCGGCGGCGAGCACGGGTGCGCGCCCGGCGCGGTCGAAGCCGTGATCGTCGAGCGGCTGCGGCCTGCCGTTGACGAAGCGATAGGACGTTCCGGGAACCGGAAACGGATAGGATTTGGCGTGCGCGACGGGATCGGTCATGTGGCGCATTTGGCCCGAATCCGGC
>JAYQUR010000064.1:3335-13231 GCA_038148075.1 Alphaproteobacteria bacterium
CCTTGGGGCAGAACCGCGCGGCCATGGCCTATGCCGATCTCCGGGACTTCGTCGCCCGCCTCGAATCCGAAGGCAGGCTCGTGCGCGTCTCCGCGCCGGTCTCGACCCATCTCGAAATGACGGAAATCCAGACCCGCCTGCTGGCCGAAGACGGCCCGGCGGTCCTGTTCGAGAACGTCGTGGATGCGAGCGGCGAGAAAGCATCCATGCCGGTACTCGCCAACCTGTTCGGCACCGTCGACCGCGTTGCCGAGGGCATGGGAAAGGACGCGGCGAGCCTGCGCGCGTTCGGCGAACAGCTCGCCTTCCTGCGCCAGCCGGAACCGCCGGGCGGCTTTCGCGAGGCCGTCGGCATGCTGCCGCTCCTCAAGACCGTGATGGCGATGAAGCCCAAGACGGTCTCGAAAGCTCCCTGCCAGGAAGTCGTGCTGACGGGCGCCGACGTCGATCTCGCGAAACTCCCGGTGCAGACCTGCTGGCCGGGAGAGCCCGCGCCGCTGATCACCTGGCCACTGGTCGTCACGGAGGGTCGGGACGGCAAGTTCAACGTCGGCATCTACCGCATGCAGGTGACGGGCCGGAACACGACGATCATGCGCTGGCTGGCGCATCGCGGCGGCGCGCACCACGCGGGCGACGCCCGGCGCGCGGGCGCAGACAACCTTCCCGCCGCCGCCGTTATCGGCGCCGATCCGGCGACCATCATCGCCGCCGTCGCGCCGGTGCCGGAGACGATGTCGGAATACCAGTTCGCCGGGCTCCTGCGCGGCGAAAAACTTGCACTGACGGACTGCAAGACGGTGCCGCTCAAGGTTCCGGCCAACGCCGAGATCGTCATCGAGGGGCATGTCTCGCTCGCCGACACCGCCATGGAAGGCCCCTATGGCGACCATACGGGCTACTACAACGCCGCGGAGCCGTTCCCGGTGTTCACCGTCTCGGCGATCACCATGCGGAGAGATCCGATCTACCTCACGACCTTCACGGGTCGGCCGCCGGACGAGCCCTCCGTGATGGGACGCGCGCTCAACGACGTGTTCGTGCCGCTGCTCGTCCAGCAATTCCCCGAGATCGTCGATTTCTGGCTGCCGCCGGAGGCGTGCTCGTACCGCGTCGCGGTCGTATCGATCCGCAAGCAGTATCCGGGTCACGCAAAGCGCGTGATGATGGGCGTGTGGTCCTATCTGAAACAATTCATGTACACGAAGTTCGTCATCGTCGTGGATCACGACATCGACCCGCGCGACTGGAACGACGTGATCTGGGCGATCTCGACCAACGTCGACGCCGCGCGCGACGTCACCGTGATCGACCGCACGCCGATCGACTATCTCGACTTCGCCTCGCCGGTCGAAGGGCTCGGCTCGAAGATGGGGATCGACGCGACCGCCAAGATCCCGCCCGAGACGACGCGCGACTGGGGCCGCCGGATCAGGATGACCGACGACGTGATCGACGAAGTGACGCGGAAATGGCAGGAATACGGCCTGCCCGGCAGCGGGCGGCCGATCTGGCCCGGCAAAACGGAAAGCGACATATGACACGAGCCGAAAACCAGCTGAACCTCCTCTCCGACCTGCTAGGCGCGGCGAAGAAGGCCGGTGCCGATGCCGCCGACGCGGTAATCTTCAACGCCGCCTCGCTTTCGGTCGCGGTGCGTATGGGCGAGCTCGAAAAGCTCGAACGGGCGGAAAGCAACGACCTGGGCCTCCGCGTCCTCATCGGCCGCAAGCAGGCCATCGTGTCGTCGACCGACTTCAAGCCGGACGCGCTCAAGGAAGTCGTCGAGCGCGCCGTCGCGATGGCGAAGGCGGCGCCGGAAGATCCCTATTGCGGCATTGCCGATCCGGACATGCTGGCGACCGACGTGCCGACGCTCGACATCTGCGACCCGGCCGAGCCGGCCGGCGACGCCCTCGTCGACGCCTGCCGGATCGCGGAGGATGCTGCCCGCGCGGTCGATGGCGTCACCAACACCGAAGGCGCCGAGGCAGGCTGGAGCCACGCCGACATCGCCATCGCGGCGACCAACGGGCTCGCGCGCAGCTATGCGTCGTCGAGCCAGAGCCTCGCCGTTTCCGTACTCGCGGGCGAAGGTACGGCGATGGAGCGCGATTACGACTACACGTCGGCGGTCTATGGCGAAGACATGGAGGACCCGGCCGCAATCGGCCGCAGCGCGGGCGAGCGCACCGTCCGCAGGCTCGGCGCGAAGAAGGTCAAATCCTGCCAGGTGCCGGTGATCTTCGATCCGCGCGTCTCGGGCGGCATCGTCCGCCACCTTGCGGGCGGCATCAACGGCGCGGCGATCGCACGCGGCACGTCGTTCCTCAAGAAGTCGATGGGCGAGAAGATATTCGCCGACGGGATCGTGATCGTCGACGACCCGCACCGCGACCGCGGCATGCGCTCGAAGCCGTTCGACGCGGAGGGCCTGCCCAACGCGCGCCGCAACCTGATCGACGACGGCGTGCTGACGGGCTGGGTGCTCGACCTGTCCTCGGCCCGTCAGCTCGGACTGAAAAGCACGGGCAACGCCTCACGCGGCACGGCCGGCCCGCCGGGTCCGGCAACGACGAACCTCTTCATGGAAGCGGGAACCGTCTCGCCCGAAGAGCTGATCTCGGATATCGCGAGCGGATTCTACGTCACCGAGATGATCGGGATGGGCGTCAACATGGTGACCGGCGACTACAGCCGCGGCGCCAGCGGCTTCTGGATCGAGAACGGCGAGATCACCTACCCGGTCTCGGAAATGACCATCGCAGGCAACCTGAAGGATATCTTCCTCAACGTGACGCCGGCGAACGACCTCGTCTTCCGCTACGGCACCGACGCGCCGACGCTCCGCATCGAAGGGATGACCGTCGCCGGGCTGTAACGCAGGATCGCGGCCCGCTTCCCCTCCCGGCAAGGCATCGGGATACCGCTGCCGGGTGACCGGGCGAGCGAACGGAGCGGCGGCGCCGGGATGACATCTTCCGAATCAAGCTGTGATTTCAAATAATTGGCCCGGATTCGTCCGTCATGGTATCCTGCGTTCCGAGATAGGTCGCGCGTAAGACGGAATACGCTCTCTTGTCAGACGATTTTCCAGCCCGCGAGTCCGGCTACGCCCTGACCGACGACGCCCACGACGCGTCGAAGGTCCTGGTGCGTCGGATCGCGCGTGAGCAGCTCTGGCCGCAACGGGTCCGGATAGGGCTGACGTTCGTCTGCATGGTGCTCGTTGCCGGCGCCTCAGCCGGCATGATCTACCTGCTCAAGGACGTCGTCGACGACATCCTGATCTCGCGCGACCGCCAGGCGCTCTATTTACTGCCTCTGGTGATCATGGGGCTCGCGCTCACGACCGGGATCGCCGGCTATTTCGAAGCGGTCAACATGGAGGTGATCGGCCACCGGCTGACCGCCAACCTGCAGAAGCGGATGTACGGCAGCATGATCCGCTCCGACTTGCAGTTCTTCCACGACAATTCCGTAGGCCGCCTGATTTCGCGCTTCATCAACGACGCGCACCTGCTGCGCCATTCGATCGCCAAGGCGCTGACCGGGCTGGTGAAGGACTCTCTGTCGGTCCTCTTCCTGGTGGCGATCCTGGTCTCTCACAACTGGTTCCTCGCCTTCCTTACGGTCGTCGTCTTCCCCGCCGCGCTCTACCCGATCGTCCGCATCGGCAAGCGGATGCGGAAGCTGTCGCGCAACACCCAGATGGAAACGGGCGAGCTGACGACACTGCTCGACGAGACCTTCCAGGGCGCACGGCACGTCAAGGCCTACACGATGGAGGCGAAGGAGGCCGATCGCGCCGGCGGCGCAATCGAGAATATCTTCGAACTGATGCGCAAGTCCGCGCGGGTCCAGGCGATCAGCCGGCCGCTGATGGAGACGCTCGGCGGCATCGCGCTGGCCCTCGCGATCCTCTACGGCGGCTCGGCGGTCATCGACGGCACGATGACGACCGGTCAGCTCGCCTCCTTCCTGGCCGCCCTGCTCGCCGCCTACAAACCGATGAAGAACATCGCCAATCTCAACGCGACCCTCCAGCAGGGTCTCGCCGCGGCGCAACGCGTCTTTGCCGTGCTCGACCTCCGGCCGCGCATCCGCGACCGAGAGGACGCCCGCACGCTGGAAAGGATCCGGGGCGACATCGCGTTCGAGAACGTCCGCTTCCGCTACGGCTCCGAGGGCAATGCGCTCGACGGCATATCCTTCGCGATCGAAGCGGGCCGCTCCGTCGCCCTCGTCGGCGCGTCGGGCGCCGGCAAGTCGACGATCCTCAACCTTATCCCGCGCTTCTACGACGTCGACGAAGGCGTAGTGAGGATCGACGGCAACGACGTCCGCGACGTGACGATGGAGAGCCTGCGCTCGGGCATCGCGCTTGTCAGCCAGGAGATATCGCTGTTCGACGACACCGTGCGCGCCAACATTGCATACGGAAAACCAGGCGCGAGCGACGCGGAAATCGTCGAGGCCGCGCGCCATGCCGGCGCCCACGAATTCATCGAGGGCCTGCCGCAGGGCTACGATACGCCGGTCGGCGGACACGGCGTGAAACTCTCGGGCGGCCAGCGCCAGCGCATCGCCATTGCGCGCGCGATGATCAAGGATGCGCCGATCCTGCTGCTCGACGAGGCGACGTCGGCACTCGACACCGAAACCGAACGCCAGGTGCAGGCCGCACTGGGCGAACTCAAGCAGGGCCGAACGACGGTGGTGATCGCGCATCGCCTGTCGACGGTGGTCGACGCCGACACGATCTTCGTGCTCGACGCGGGCCGGATCGTCGAAAGCGGCGGACATGCCGAGCTTCTCGCGCGGAACGGAGCCTACGCCCGCCTCCACGCCCTGCAGATGGCGGGCGAGAGTTCGGAAGTATCGCCCGTCCGCGCGCGGGCCTGACCGATGGCGGTTTTCCGCCGCATCGCCCGATCCGACGGCGTAACCGGGTTCCTGTGCTGGTGCGCCGCCCGATATATCCGGCTGGTCTGGCTGACCGGCCGCTGGCGTATCGAGGCGAACGGCGACGCCGCCAGGTTGATGGATGAGGAAGCCCCGCTGATCGCCTGCTTCTGGCACGGCCGCATGCTGGTGCTGCCGAACCTGTGGCGCAGACGCACCGCCAGGACAAGCGTCCTGGTTTCTCAGCATCGTGACGGGATATTCCTCTCGCGAATCGTCGCCCGGCTCGGCATCGGGACGGTGGCGGGGTCGACGTCGCGCGGCGCGGCCGCGGCGTTGCTCGGAATCGTCCGCGCGCTCCGCCGCGGGGAATCAATCGGAATCACGCCCGACGGTCCGCGGGGGCCGTTGATGCGGGCCGCTCCGGGCGCCGCGATCGCGGCGAAGATGTCGGGCGCGCCGATACTTCCCGTTACCTACGGTGCGCGAAGCCGGATTGTCGCGTCGTCGTGGGACCGCTTCGTGATCCCGCTTCCGTTCACCAGCGGAATCATCCGGATGGGCGATCCCATCTACGTCCCGGGCGATGCGGACGATGCCGCCCTCGCTGCCGCCAGCCGCCACCTCGAGACGGTGTTGATCGGGATGACCGAAGACGTCGACAGAGAGTTGGGCGTGGATCCGGTTCTTCGTACGGACGAGAATGCCGCCCCGGCGGAGGAGAATTCGCCGTGAGCATCGCCCTCTATCGCGGCCTGACATGGGTCGGCGGGCCGCTAATCCGCGGCTACATGAAGAAGCGCTTGGAGTCCGGCCGGGAAGACCCGGCGCGCCAGGGCGAACGCTTCGGCATTCCCTCGGCCGCCCGCCCGGACGGCCCGCTGGTCTGGATCCACGCGGCGAGCGTCGGCGAGTCGCTGTCCGTCCTGACCCTCGTCCGCCGGCTCCAGGCGGAGCGGCCGGAAATCGCGATCCTGATCACGTCGGGCACGGTGACGTCGGCGCGCCTGCTGGCCGAGCGGCTCCCCGCCGGCGTCATCCACCAGTACATCCCGGTCGACCGCGTCCCGTGGGTGAAACGCTTCCTGAACCACTGGCGGCCCGATCTCGTCCTGTGGGTGGAATCGGAATTCTGGCCGACGCTGCTGTCGGAAGTCAGGCGCCGCAACATCCCGGCGATGCTCGTGAACGCCCGCATCTCGACCCGGTCGTGGCGCGGCTGGCGGCGCGCGCCGTGGATGATCCGCCGGCTGCTGGCGACGTTCGACGTCTGCATGGCGCAGACCGAGCTCTATGCCGAACGGCTGCGCGACCTCGGCGCGGTTCGCGTCGCCTGCCCCGGAAACCTGAAATTCGCGGCCGATCCGCTGCCCGCTTCCAACGATGCGGTCGCCGAGATCGAGTCCCGCATCGCCGCGCGCCCGCGCTGGGCTGCGATCAGCACCCATCCGGGCGAGGAGGAGATCATCGCCGAGGCGCACGAGCGCATGGCCCGCAACATTCCGGATATCCTCACCGTGATCGTGCCGCGCCATCCGGGCCGCGGGGCCGCGATCGCGGAACTGCTGCGCGCGCGCGGGCTGACGGTCAGCGTCCGCAGCGAGGGCGAGCCCGTCACGCCCGAGACCGGCATGCTTCTCGCCGACACGATGGGCGAGCTCGGCCTGTTCTTCAGGGTCACCGACATCGCGTTCATCGGCGGATCGCTGATCCCCCACGGCGGCCAGAACCCCATCGAGCCCGCGCGCCTCGGCTGCGCCATCGTCCACGGCCCGCACATGGAAAACTTCCTCGCCATCGAGGGCGAGCTCAGGACCGCGGGCGCGTCCGAGACCGTCACCGGCGCGGAGGAACTCGGCCGCGCCGTCGGCACGCTGCTCTCCAATCCGGGCCTCCGCCAGCGCCGCGTCGCCGCCGCCCGCACGGTCGCGGAGGGCAAGACCGGCATCCTCGACGCAGTCTTTTCCCATCTCGATCCCGCCCTCAACCGCATCTCGCCCACCTCCCCCATCCCGGCAACGCGCGATGCGCGCGCCTGATTTCTGGCGGCACGACGGCGTCGCGGCGCGCCTGCTTATCCCGGCGAGCGCGATCTGGCGTCTCGTCTCCGCATTGAGGACCGCGAAGACGCCGGCGGCCGGCGGGGTTCCCGTCGTCTGCGTCGGCAACGTCGTCTCCGGCGGCGCGGGCAAGACGCCGGTCGCGCTGGCCGTCGCGGCCCGTCTGGCGCGATCGGGCCGGAACCCGGCCTTTCTCACCCGCGGATACGGCGGCAGCGAGACCGGTCCCCTGGCGGTCGACCCGTCGCGCCATACCGCCGCCGACGTCGGCGACGAGGCCCTGCTCCTCGCCGCCGCGCAGCCGACCTGGGTCGCGCGCGACCGCGTTGCGGGTGCGCGGGCGGCGGCCGCGGCAGGCGCAGACGTCGTGGTGATGGATGACGGCTTCCAGAACCCGTCGCTGGAGAAGGACCTGTCGCTGCTGGTGATCGACGGCGGTTTCGGGCTCGGCAACGGGCGCACGATGCCGGCGGGCCCGCTCCGCGAGCCGTTCGAGGCGGCGCTCGGCCGCGCCGATGCCGTCGTCCTGCTCGGCGACGACCGTTTCGGCATCGAGGCCCGCGTTGGAGACCGGCTGCCGGTCGTCGCGGGACGGTACGTCCCGACCCTCGACGCCGAGGATGTCGCCGGCAAGCGCGTCGTCGCCTTCGCGGGTATCGGGCGGCCGGAGAAATTCTTCGAAACGCTCGTGGGCATGGGCTGCGAGATCGTGGCGGCCGAGAGCTTCGCCGATCACTACCGTTTCACCGAAGACGACGTGATGCTGCTGATCGAACGCGCGGCGGCGGAAGAGGCGATTGCCGTTACCACCGAGAAGGACTTCGTCCGGCTGCCCGCCGCCGCGCGGGACATGGTGAAGATCGTCCCGATCCGCATCGAATGGCGCGACGAAGGCGCGCTCGACGCGCTGCTCGGAAAATTCGGGGAAGGATTGGCGGCGTAATGGCGGCGAGCCCGAACAGGTACTGGCGGAAACCGACGCTGCAGCACGCGATCGAGTACGCGGCGGCGCGATCGTTCGCGGAGTTCTGTCGCCTGCTGCCGATCGACACGGGATCGAACCTGTCGGCCGCGCTCGGCCGCTTCGTCGGCCCGATGCTGCCGGTCAACAAGCGGATCGGCGAGGGCCTGCGCCTTGTCTGGCCCGACATCGACGACGCGGAGGTGCGCCGCATCTCGCGCGGCGTGTGGGACAACTTCGCCCGCGTGCCGAACGACTACTGGAACCTCGATCGCATCCGCAAACAGCAGGACGCGCGCATCGAGATCGTCGGCGCCGAACACCTGATCGCGCTGCGCGACAGCGACCGGCCGGGGATCCTGTTCGCCGCCCATCTCGGCGAGTGGGAAATGGCGACCCTTGCCGCACGCATGCTCGATCTGCCGCTGACCGAGGTCTACCGCCCGATCAACAATTCCTATATGGACGCCTACATCCGCGACAAGCAGCGCACCAGCGGCGTCGAGCTGATCATGAAGGGCCGCGAGGGCGCAAGGCGGCTGACGCAGGTGCTCAGGGGCGGCGGCAACACGATCATGCTGGTCGACGTCCGCATGAACGATGGCATCAGCATCCCCTTTCTCGGCCACGACGCCATGACCCCGGCCGCGCCCGCCGCGCTCGCCCTCAAATACGGCGCGCTGCTGATGCCGGTCCGCGTCGAGCGCACCGGCCCGGCCAACTTCCGCGTCACCTTCGAAGAGCCCCGCCCCGCCGTCGACACGGGCAACCGCACGGCAGACATCGCCGCGACCATGACCTGGGTAAACGAGCGGATCGGCGCGTGGATCCGCGCCCGGCCGGAGCAGTGGATGTGGCTGCACCGGCGATGGGGAAAGAATCCGGGGCGGGGGGAGGCTCCATAGTCGAGCAATGCGCGCGGGGATATTTCAGAAGCAGACGTGAGGTACGGAGGCTCCAGAAGTCCGCTTTTGACCCGAAGGCGACATGAACCAGCGGATTTGCAAACTATGAACTGTCGCGAAATTCGTTCGAAATTAACGATACAGGTACTGTTACCTTGATTTTCGGACCCGCAAAAAGCCGAGCAAGGCACACCTCCAAGCAAAGACCGGTAGAATGCCGGATTCAGGAATCGTGGCGGAAGCGAAGCTGTTATCACTAAGTCCGAGTTGTTCCGAATTGACAGTTACTCCACTCTCGAGCCCGAATACGTTCTCGGTAAATGCGAAAGTAACGGTGTTATGGAACGCAGATTCACCAAACCCACCATCATTGAAGTTTTTCACTACACCCGACGCCGACTCTATGCCGAGTGTCAGGCTGACCAACATATTGACCGGAACATTCGTCCAAGTGTGCGTGAGGATGGTATTTATCGTCCGCGATGCGCTAGCGCCGGGTCCAGACGCAAGCGTCGTTCCATTTTCATCGGCACAGCCGGAAAACCCGCAACCAATTTCGAAGATGCCTCCGTTGCTCTGATTCAGCAGCGTAAGACCTGAGGTGTTGCCGCTCTGGTCGCCTTGGCCATTGAGCGTTGCCATGTTTGCGAGACGTGCGTAGCTCGACGCGTTACCGCGCTCGACGCGTTACCGCCCTCGATCCCTGCGCTCAGGGTACCCTCGTAGTGGAGGGACAGAGAAACGTCGACGAAGCTGTGCGTCGCGCTGCTAAAGATGAGATCATCAATCGTGAAAATAGCCGCCGCGCTGGCGCATGATCGAGCGGGGGATTCGTTCCACCCGCCTTGAGACGCCCTTGTCCGTGTTTTGAGGTTCGTCTGGTTCGCCTGCGCATACCATGCTTCAAATTCAGAACCTGAGCTGCTTGAATGCGAGACTGAGACACCAGGGGCGCTACTGGTCTGATCGGCGGGAAGCCCTTCTCCCGCTGCCGAGCAATTCAGCCGGTCGCCGCCAGTCATCACGGTGTAACTCGGACCCGCATGGGCCTTGCCCGATGTAAGG
>JAYQUR010000065.1:0-13196 GCA_038148075.1 Alphaproteobacteria bacterium
TATGTTTCAGAAGGTCGTCGCCAATGGCAATCGGCGATTTACACGGGAAAGGGCACCGCTCTACAAATGGGGATGGCTTTCGCGGACGGCAACATCGAATTCGCGGCGACGACCGACGGCGCGAAACTGAGAATCGGCCACTGGCCTGCCCCGCGGGACGACGGCCCCGGCCGGGTCCTGCTGCTGCAGGGCCGGACCGAGTTTCTCGAAAAATACGAAGAGGTGATCGACGATCTCGGCGCGCGCGGCTTCGAGATCTGGGCGCTGGACTGGCGAGGCCAGGGCCTGTCGGACCGGCTGCTGGAGAACCGCCACAAGGGGCATATCGACCGGTTCGAGACGTTCCTCGACGACCTCGACTGGTTCGTGAACGCCCATGTCGCCCCGTCGGGAGACCAGCGGACCGTCGTCCTCGCCCACTCCATGGGCGGTCACATCGCGATGCGTTCGATGCTCGAGGGCCGCCTCCGGCCCGAGCGCGCCGTGCTGTCGGCGCCGATGTTCGACCTCCCGATGTCGGGCTTCTCGCGGTTCGGCGCGCGGCTCCTTGCCCTTGCGGCCAGATCGGTCGGCGCGGGCGGCGGTTACGTTCCCCGGATGGGCGACTACGAGGCGCGCCCGTTCGAGAACAACGCGCTGACGGGGGACGCGGGGCGATACCGGCGCATGCTCGATGCTGTCGCCGCCAATCCCGATTTGGCGCTCGGCGGCCCGACCTACGGCTGGATGCATGCCGCCTTCAGGAGCATCGATACGCTGAAGTCCCTGTCCGAACGGAAACCGGATATCTGTCCCGTCCTGATATGCTCGACGCAAGCCGACCGGGTCGTTTCGATCCTCGCTCACCGGACGATGGCGGACACGCTCGAGAGTTGCAGCTGTTTCGGCGTCGAGGACGCGCGGCACGAGATCCTGATCGAGACGGATGCGCTTCGGGCGAAGTTCTGGGAGGCGTTCGACGCGTTTACCGGACCGGGTGCGGCCTAGCCCAACGCCTGCCGCGCCTCCGCGACGAGGCGCCTGTTGCCGTCGTGGATACGGTCCGACAGCAGCGCCGAAAAATCGGCCGCGCTCAGGCCGGGCATGATCGGCTCGCCGAATTCCGCGACGATCCTGCCAGGCGTCTTGACGAAACTCCGCCGTCCCCAGAACACGCCGGAATTGAGCGACAGCGGAACCACCGGCACGTTGCACCGGCGGTACATGGCGGCGATCCCCGCCTTGAGGTCGACGACCTCATCCGGACCCGAACGGGTGCCGCCGGGAAAGATGACCACGGGACGGCCCTCGGTCAGCCGTTCCGACACGCGCCGGATCATCGAGCGGGCCTCCGCAGCGCCGCCGGCCCTGTCGATCTCGATCATTCCGCACTTCCGGGCATAGGGGCCGAACATCGGGATCGCATAGAGTTCCTTCTTGAGTACGAATACCGGATCGTCGAGGAGATCGTAAAGCCCGATCGTGTCCCACGCGGACTGGTGGGCGGCGGCGACGATATAGCCGCCCTTCGGCAATCTGTCGGCGCCGCGAAACTCGAAATCGAGGTTCAGGACCGTCCGCTGCAGGGCGAAAATCGTCCCGGTCCACCAGCGAACGGCGTTGTGCAGCGTGCGGCGGCGCGCCAGAAGCAGTGGGATGTAGGCGATCAGCAAAATTGCCGTCCACGCGAACATGACGACGTTGAACAGCGTGGAACGCAGAAAGCTCATTCGGCCGCCCCCAGTTCCCGGACGGCGAGCGCCAGCAGGAACTTGTGATACTCGGACACCGCGAGCCAGCCGGAGCCCCACCAGCGCCACCAGTCGCTCTGCCGGAACTGCTCCGGGAAGACCGCGTGCGGCAGGACGCGGACGTCGGCGGGCAGGCGCTGGCGGAATTCCAGCAGGCTGCGCGGCATGTGGTAGCTGGCCGTCACCAGCCGGATGGAGGTAATGCCCTCGCGCCGGATCCACTCGGCGGTTTCCTCGGCATTGCCCTTGGTGCTGTCGGCGGCGTAGCCGAGGACGACGCAGCATTCGAGATTCCCGGGCGAACGCTGTGCGACCTTCAGCAGGGCCTGGACGTCGACGCCGCGATACACGCCGGAGACGAACAGCTTGGCGGCTGCGCCGCTCTCGAGAAGCGACAGACCCTCCTGCACGCGCCCCGCGCCGCCGGTCAGCACGACGATCGCATCGGTCTTTTCGGTCGCGGGCGGCAGCGCGTCGGGGATCGTCGAGGCGAACTTGTGGAACCCGATGCCCCATCCAAGCACGATCACGAGGAAAATCAGGATCAGGTAGCGCGCCGTCCGGAACGAACGGGTCTGGCGCCGCCCGAACCGCGGCTGGCGCCCCGCCGACGACGTCACCGGCCTGCCCGTCGCGAAAGGAAAGGTTCGAAGCCCATGGCGCTACATCATCTTGCGGAGCGTCCGCGTCACGGTGATGCCCACGGTGATCACGACCAGGGCGGTTGCGCCGACGGGCACGGCCGCGAGATATGCCCACTGCGTCGGCGCCAGCGTGAAATCGGGCAGAAGCGCACCAGAAATCCGGCCGCCGAACTCGCCGAGCGCGTACACGGCGGCGGCGGCAAGCGTGAAACCTATCAGCGCGCCGAAGATCGACAGGCGCATCGCATAGGACTGGAATTGACGCGCCACGTAGGAATCGTGCGCGCCGATCAGGTGCAGCAGTTCGATGATGTCGCGATGAATGGCGAGCCCGGTCCGCGTGGTGAAGATCACGGTGGATACGGCGGACGCAAGGATCACGCCGATGACCACCAGCGAGACCGCGACTGCGACTCCCGCGAAATCGGACAGGCGCCGCAGCCAGGCCGCGTGATCGTCGACCGTGGCCCCCGGCGCGACCTGCGTCAGCCGGACGGACAGCGCGCCGACGTCGACAACCGCCCCGGTGTCGACCGAAACGTCGATCAGCGCGGGCATCGGCAGATCGATGCTTTCCGGCTGGCGGCCGAGCCACGGCTCCAGAAGGGTGGCGATCTGCGCATCGGACAGGCGGACGGCGGACCGGATGCCCGGCGTTTCGCGGAGAAGGTCGAGCGCCGCATCGACGCGCGCCTCGCCGTCGCCGCCGTCGACCGGCGGCGGAATCTGCACCGTCAGCGTTCCGGACAGGCTCTGGCGCCACAGATCGCTGGCAGCGGACAGGACGAGCGTCACGGCGAGCGCCAGCGTCGCGAGAAACACCAGCAGCCCGACGGTCCATGGGAGATACCGGCTTGCCGGATCCTCGCTGAGAGGAACGTCGCGAACGCCGCCGATCATGCGGCGGGTCCCGCCGCGGCGTGCTCGGGCACGAACGGACCCGTCAGCACGCCGTCCTCGATGTGATAGCGCGGATGCCTGAAGCGCTCGATCAGCGATTCGTTGTGGGTCGCGACTACGACCGTGGTGCCGATCTTGTTGAGCTCCTCGAGGAGATGCATCAGCCGGATCGCGATCTCGTCGTCGACGTTGCCCGTCGGCTCGTCGGCAAGCAGGATCTGCGGTCGGGAGATCACCGCGCGGGCGATCGCGACGCGCTGCTGTTCGCCGCCGGACAGCGTCGACGGACGGTCGTCGACCTGCCCTTCTAGTCCGACCCACTTGAGCAGCTCGGCCACGTGATCGCGGATCTGCGCCTCCCGCGCGCCGGCAATCCTCAGCGGCAGCGCGACGTTGTCCAGCGCCGAAAGATGATCCAGCAGCCGAAAGTCCTGGAACACGACCCCGATCCGCCGCCGCATCGTCGCAAGCTCGCGCCGCGGAACCGCGGAGACGTCGCGGCCGAATATCGAAATGCTACCCCTCGACGGGCGATGGGCGAGGTACATCAGGCGCAGGATAGAGGATTTGCCGGCGCCGCTGGGCCCCGTCAGGAAATGGAACGAACCGGCCGGCAACGCGAAATTCACGTCGTGCAGAATCTCGGCGCCGAGCCGATAGCGCATGCCGACATTCTCGAAACGGACGATATCGCCGACGGCGTTCAACTACTTCCCTCCCAGAGCGACGAAAATCGCATACGGCCCGGAATGCGTCCAGCTTCACGCACCGAAACGGGCGGAATCACACCCTCTTATAAGCGACGCCGCATTGCGCTATGAATTCGCCATGATCATCGCCTGCCCCTCCTGTAACGCGCGTTATGCCGTGGAAGCCGACAAGATCGGCCCCGCCGGCAGGACCGTGAAATGTGCGAAGTGCGGGCATGCATGGACCCAGATGCCGGAGGACGGCGACGCCCCGCAGGTTGGCGCTCCGGACGCGGATGACATCGCCGAATCGCTCAAAGGCAACCGCGTCGGAGAAGACGCGCCGGAGCCGGACGACGACGTCGATTTCGACGTCGATTTCGGCGCCAGCCTGCGCGACGAACTGGATGCGAACGACGACCTCCCGCCGCATCGTCCGGACAGCGCCGACAAGCGCGACCGCAGCAAGCCGCGGCGGAGCCGCGCCGCGCGACTCGCTTGGCTCCTCCTGATCGTCGTCGTCGGAGGGGTTATCAGCGGGACTCTCGCCTTCCAGTCCTCGATCGTCTCGGCGTGGCCGAACGCCAAGCGGTTTTACGACCTGGTCGGACTGACCTCCGTTCCGGCTTCGGTGCGGTTCGGTTTCCAGAACGTCAAGCACAGCGACGTCACGGTCGACGGCAGGGATTACATCCGCATCGAGGGCGAACTCGTCAATCTCTCCGAGGTCCCCGGCGACGTCCCGGATCTGCGCGTGAACTTCCTCGACGTCGAAGGGCGCGTGGTCAAGACTTGGCGATTCCCGCCGCCGGAACGCAAGATGCTCCCAGACGAGACGGTGACGTTCGTCACCCAGGTGCCGACTCCGCCGCCCGAGGCGCGGCGCATGGACGTAGGCCTGGCTACCGACCCCGACCCCGCACCCGGACACTGAACGAACGCCGATTGCCCCAGATATGAACGATACCCCGCAAATCGACATTCTCTTCGATGCCGAGACCATCGCCCGGCGCAACGACGAGCTTGCCAAGGCGATGGCGGAGACGTTGCCGCAGGACCTGCTCGTCATCGTCGTCCTGAAAGGCAGCTTCGTCTTCGCCGCCGATCTGTTACGGGCGATGGACCGGGCGGGATTGCGACCGCGGGTCGACTTCGTAACGCTGTCGAGCTACGGCACGCGCACCGAAAGTTCCGGCACCGTGTCGCTTACCCGCGACATCTCGGAAGACGTCCGGAACCGCAGCGTGCTCATTATCGACGATATTCTCGATACCGGCAGAACGCTCGCCTATGCGACCGACCTGATGACGGCACGCGGCGCAGCCTCGGTCCATAGCTGCGTACTGCTCGACAAGCACGAACGGCGCGAGGTGGGCATCGAGGCGGACTTCGTCGGATTTCCCGTGGGCGACGTGTTCGTGGTCGGTTACGGCATTGATCTTGCGCATCTTTTCAGAAGCCTTCCCTATGTCGGGACGGTCCGGTCCGAGTAGCCGACAAGACTTCTTCAAACCTTTGTTCACCATTTGATAACTATTCGGGCGATAGCCTGTCGGGGAAGAACCGGTTCACCCGAAAAGGCATCCCGTGGCGAAGATTCTAATTGCCGAGGACGACATGGCCGTGCGCGAATTCGTGTCGCGCGCGCTCGGAAACAGCGGTCACGACGTAACCGCGGCCACAGACGGCGTGCAGGCGCTCGAGGCGCTGGCGCAGGATACTTACGATCTGCTGCTTTCGGATATCGTCATGCCCGAGATGGACGGCATTGCGCTGGCTCTGAAGGTGTCGAAGGACTGGCCCGACCTGCCGATCCTGCTGATGACCGGCTACGCGGCGGAGCGGCAGCGCGCCCATAATCTGGACGTGCTTATCCACGACGTTATTCCGAAGCCGTTCACGCTCCAGCAGATCTGCGACGCTGCGGAAAAGGTTCTCGAAAACCGCTAACTCTTTTTCGGAACGGTGCCGGCCCGCGAAAGCGGATTCGATTCAAAAACGCTGCAGCAGCCGGTTGATGTAATCGAGTTCGAGCTGCGGGCGGTGGCGCTGGCCGGCCCGCTTGCGCAATTCCTGAAGAATCTCCTGCGCGCGCTCGATCGCGCCCTTGTCGGGGATCGTGACCCGGCGCGTATCCGCGCCGTCCTCGCCCTGCCACTCGCGGCCCAGCGGATCGCGCATCGAGCGAAGCGGATTGAACTGCCGTTCCATGCCGATGCCGGAGCCGCGCGCGAAGCGGTTCATCATCTGCTGCATCATCCCGCGTCCCGCCCGCTGCAGCGCCTCCAGCGCCTGCCCCTGCGGCCCGACGGCCTGGCCGGGCTGACCCTGGCCGAGCGCCCTGGCGGCGTCTTCCATCGCCTGGCCCGCCTGGCCCAGCGCGCGCATCGCCGGGCTGTCGCCCGGCATCATGCCCTGCATCATCTGCTGGAACTTCTGCAGCATCTCGCGTAGCTGCTGCTGCTGGCCGGCACCCTGCTGGATCTGGTTCTGCATGTTCTGCTGATTGCCCTGCGACTGGCGGAACGTGCGGTCCATGAGCTGGTTCTGGCGCTGGATCATCTCCTGAAGCTGGCGGAATGCCTGGTTGCCTTGCTGGTTCTGGGGATTACCCCGCATCATCCGCGCGTTGCGAAGGCTCTCCAGCATATTGCGCAGCTGCGACAGCATCTGGCGCGCCGCGTCGCGGGCGCCCGCGCGCATCATGTCGCGAATCTGCTCCATCATGCGCTGGAAGTCCGCGGTCCGCATGATACGCGTCGTCGGATCCATCGGCATCGCCTGTTCGGTTTGCGGCGATTCCTGCAGCTTGCGGGCAAGCTCGCGCATGTAGCGGTTCATCGCATTCTGCAATTCGCGCATCAGGCGCTCGAGTTCGGCATCGGATGCGTTCCGGTCCAGCGCCTTCATCAGCGCCTCCTGGGCGCGCAGCAGATCGCGCTCGGCGTGCGAAAGCTGGCCGTCCTCGACGCGGAGCGCGGTATCCCACATGAGGTCGCGCACCGGCGGGATCGCGCTTTCCTCTTCCTCGTGGAACAGACGCGAGCGCGAGAAGATCAACCCCATGAAGACGACGGTGTCGTCCTTGAACCCTCCGGGCTCGCTTGCGATCTCGTTCAGGGACCGGATGACCTCGCCGCGCCGTTCGGGCTGCATGGTCAGCTTGCGGCGGTCCTCGATGATGCGTTTGGCGATCGGATTGCTGAAATCGCGCTCGGGCAGGATCATCTTGATCTCTTCCGAGAAGCTCTCCTGTCCGGCGGCGTCCCTGGCCGACAGCCGGATCACGACCGGAAGCCCCGCCCACGGATGCGGCGCTATCTCCTGGAAGGTCGCTTCCTTTACCTCGCGCGCATTCAGCGACGGGGTCGGTAGCTCGAACTTCGAGATCTCCCTGCCGATCACTTCGCCGCGCTCGTAGGTGCGGCGCATCTCGCCGCGAATCTCGGTGATCCCGTAATCGTCCGTGCCGGTATAGGCGAGACGCAGCGTGCCGCGCTCCGTCGCCGCCGGTGCACCGTCGAAAGCGATCGTCGGCGGGCTGTCGGGGCGGGTACGCACCTTCCAGCTGCCAAGGGTCTCTCCGCCGAGGACGACGGATACCCGGCCGCTTTCCGCCACCGGCGCCTGCAGGCGCCGGTTCACGGCGTCGAGCGCCTCGAACGGGGTGATGTTGCCGTTGATATCGAGCGTCGCATCGCCCTCGCCACCCGACACGATGGCTGTCAACGTGCTGCCTTCGGGTATTTCGATCTCGAGCTCCCCGGCCCTGGGCGCGGGTCCTTCGGACTCGGGCCGCGCCGCCGCCTGTTTCAGCGCTTCGGCGTGATCGCGGGCAATCTGTATCGGGAAGATCGGAGGAAGGCGCGTGTATTCGGGCGGCGTCACCCAGATTTCGAGCTTAGCGGTCCGCGACTTCGACGCCTCGCCGAACTGCGGCGCGAACGCCTGCAAAAGACGATGCGGCGCATCCGACCCGGCAACCACGACGCCGACGAAGAGCAACAGCAGAACGGCGATACGCACCGCCCACGGATCGCGCGACGGCAAGCCCGGAGCCGGCGTCCCGACCTTCAGAGCGCGGATGCGTTCCGCCATCTGGCGCTGGTGCGCCGCCCACAAAGCGCGCGACGTCGGGTCGTCGACGCCGTCGGGCAGGCGGTCCTGCAGCGCTTCGAGCGGGCGGTGTTCGAGCCCGCTCGCCTGTTCGATCCGCCGCAACGCCGCCGTGCGGTCGGGCCAGACCAGCCGGCGCATCCCGCGGTACAGCGCCCAGCCGAACAGAACCGCAAAGACCGCCAGCGAAATCGCGTGCAGCCAACCGGGCAAAAACGCAAAAAGATCGAGAAATGCGACGCCCATAAAGGCGCCCGCTATGCCCAGCGGCGGCCAGACGGCCGGCCACATCGCCTCCCATGCGAGGCTCAGGCGCGCCTGAACCACACGCCGTGCGAGCCCGGCCATCGCGCTTCGGGATCTCGATGCTGCGGGCGGGGCTTCGCGTTCGCTCATTCGGCGGCCTTTCGCTGTCTCAGGTGCCGTGGTTCAGGAGCCGGGTCCCGACGATCCGGAAATCCAGTCCGGAACGCTGTCGAGGCCAATCAATGTATCATAATTAGGACGCTGCCGGATAACAGCATAGACCCCGCCGTTAACCATTATTTCCGGTACCAGCAGGCGGCTGTTGTAGGTGGAAGACATCACCGCGCCGTAGGCGCCCGCCGACGTCAGCGCGATCAGGTCGCCGGGCGCCGCCGGCGGCATGTCCCTCTGGACGGCAAGAACGTCGCCGGTCTCGCATACCGGACCGACGATATCGGTCGGCGAGCGCGGCGCATCTGCCCCTGGCTGGCGCACCGGGACGGCGTCGTGCCAAGCGTCGTAGAGCGTCGGCCGCACCAGATCGTTCATTGCCGCATCCACGATCGTAAACCGTCTTCCGCCGCTGTTTTTTTCAAAGATGACGCGCGTCACCAGGAGGCCCGCTTCGCCGGTCAGGAACCGGCCGGGTTCGAACGTCAGCGCGACATCCATCCGCCCGAAGACATCACGGACGATATCGCCGTATTCCGTCGGGTCGGGGGGAATTTCGTCGCGATAGACGATCCCGAGCCCGCCGCCGAGATCGAGGCGTTCGACCGTCATGCCTGCGCTCCGAAGCGAGCGGACGAGATCGGCGACGCGTTCGAACGCCGCACGAAACGGATCGAGGCGCGTCAGCTGGGAGCCGATATGAACGGCGAGCCCGACCGGCCGGATGCCGGGTAGTGTCGCGGCGCGCGCGTAGACCTCTCCGATACGGTCGAACGCGATACCGAACTTGTCGCCGGCGCGCCCCGTCGAAATCTTGTGATGAGTGCCCGCATCGACGTCCGGATTGACCCGGAATGCCACTGCTGCGGTCCTCCCGAGGCCGGAAGCAACCTCCGAAAGCGCGTCGAGCTCCGGCTCGGATTCCACGTTGAACTGGCCGCAGCCGGCCTCGAGCGCCGCCGTCATTTCGGCGCGCGTCTTGCCGACCCCGGAAAACACGATCTTCGATGCGGGAACGCCGGCGGCGAGCGCACGGCGCAATTCGCCCTCCGAGACGATATCGGCGCCCGCACCGAGACCGGCGAACAGCGCGATAACAGCCTGGTTGCTGTTGGCCTTCACCGCATAGCATATGTCGGCGTCGAGCCCGTGCAGCGCCCCTTCGAAGGCCTTGTATCTGTCGCGCAGCATGGACGCGGCGTAGCAGTAGAAGGGCGTGCCGACCGCGTTCGCGATCTCCTCAACCGCCACATCTTCCGCGAACAGCGCCCCGCCGCGATATGCGAAGCCGTTCATCGGGATTCGCGCCTCACTATTTTGAACTGGGATAGGTATTCGGGTATCCGCTCTTGCCGCCGTCGGCGGGATCGAGCTTGCGCGCCTTCTTGCCGCACGATGCGATCGACACGGCAAGCGCCGCTGCCATCGCGATCACAAGAAACTTCCTGAAGGCCGTCATAGGAAACGCTCCCGCGCCGCGGCGACCTGCGCCCGGACATTGTCCGGCGCCGTCCCGCCGTAACTCTTCCGGCTGCGGACCGAATTGTCCACACCCAGCACCTCGAACACCTCCGCGGTGATGCGGGCGTCGATATCCCGGAATTCGTCGATCGAAAGGTCTTCGAGACCGCAGCCCTTGCTCTCTGCGAGCGCAACCGCCCGGCCGGCGATATGGTGCGATTCCCGGAACGGCACGCCGCCGGCGCGTACCAGCCAGTCGGCGAGATCGGTCGCCGTCGTGAATCCCTCGCCCGCCGCGCGCGCAAGACGGTCGCGGTCGAACGCTACGTCGGCGATCATGCCGGTCGCCGCCGCGATACAGACGAGCAGCGTCTCGGCCGCGTCGAAGACGGGTTCCTTGTCCTCCTGCATGTCCTTGGAATAAGCGAGCGGCAGCCCCTTCATCACCGTCGACAGCGCGATGAAGGCGCCGACGACGCGGCCCGTCTTGCCACGGATCAGCTCCGCGGCATCGGGGTTGCGCTTCTGCGGCATCATCGAACTGCCGGTCGAGAACGAATCCGACAGACGCGCGAACCGGAACTGAGCAGACGACCATATCACCAGCTCCTCGCCGAGCCGCGACAGGTGGCCGGCGCAGATCGACGCCGTCGCCAGGAATTCGAGGACGAAATCCCTGTCGGAGACCGCATCGAGCGAATTCGCTGTCGGCCGGTCGAACCCGAGCGCGACGGCAGTCGCATCGCGATCGATCGGAAACGACGTGCCGGCCAACGCGCCGGCGCCGAGCGGGCTCTCGTTCATCCGCCGCCGCGCATCCGCAAACCGTCCTCTATCGCGGCCGATCATCTCGACATAGGCGAGCAGGTGATGGCCCACCGTCACCGGCTGTGCCGCCTGCAGATGCGTGAAGCCCGGCATTACCCAGTCGGCGTGCGCATCGGCCTGGTCGATCAACGCCGCCTGTAACGCCTTGAGCGCACCGTCTGTCTCGTCGATCGTATCGCGCACCCAGAGACGGAAATCCGTCGCCACCTGGTCGTTGCGCGATCGCGCGGTATGCAGTCGCCCGGCGGCGTCGCCGATCATCTCGGTCAGCCGGGCCTCGACGTTCATGTGAATGTCTTCGAGGTCGGTCCGGAACGTGAAGGAGCCTTCCTCGATCTCCGCGCGCACGCGGTCGAGACCGTCCCGGATGGCGATCACGTCCTCGCGACTCAGGATGCCCTGCGCGCCCAGCATGGCGGCGTGCGCCTTCGATCCGGCGATGTCCTGGGCGAATAGCGCCTTGTCAAAGCCGATCGAGGCATTAATTTTCTCCATGAGCGCATCGGGGGCGGCAGCGAAGCGTCCGCCCCACATCCGGTTCGACCCGTCGCCCGCTGCGTTCGCGGCAGAATTTTCGGTCTCGTTGCTCATGGTTCGCTACGCATTTTCGTCCGGAAACAAAAAAACCGGCCTGACAGCCGCCGCCGTCATCGCCGTTTGCGCGATAATGGCGATTATTGCCGGGGATTCAAGCGCCGACGCATCGGGGACCGCTCCGCCGATAGCGGGCGCTGTAATGAATTTCGAACCCGCAGCGGCGGCCGGGCGGATTCCGGATACGATCTTTACCGACGAAGCCGGCCGCGAGCTGACGATTTCGGACTTCCGCGGCAGGATCGTGCTGATGAATTTCTGGGCGACCTGGTGCGGCCCCTGCGTCCGCGAAATGCCGGCACTGGAACGATTGTCGGCTCGCCTCGGCGGCGACGACTTCGCCGTGATCGCGCTATCGGAAGATCGCAACGGCTGGGAAAAAATCGGGCCGTTCCGCGACAAACTCGGCCTCAAATCGCTGGCGCTCTATCACGACGTGAAATCGGTCATGATGTTCGGAACCAAGGCGCGCGGCCTGCCCACCACGATACTGATCGGGCGCGACGGTCGGGAACTCGGGCGGCTGACCGGTCCCGCAGAATGGGATTCGGAAGATGCGGTGGCGCTTATGCGCCACTATATCGGAAAGAAAGCCGCAGACTGACCGGCAACCGGCAATCGGACGGGGAGTCCTCTAACCCTTGCCCTCGATGGACGCGGTCGGCTCGCCGAACAGGTAGCCCTGGCCGAAATCGACGTTGAAATCGAGGACGTCGCGCAGCATCTTCTCGGTCTCGATCTTTTCGACCACGATATCGATCCCCTGGCGTTCCAGCGCCTTCTTGAAATCCTGCAGGTCGATGTCGGTGCTCGGCTGCGGAATTTCGCGCAACAGCGTCTGCGCATCGATCTTGATGTACTTGAAATGCTGCTGGGCCAGCGATGGGTAGTCGAGATTGAGCGTGGAGACCTTGTCCAGCGAGAAGCGGAAGCCAAGCGCCGCGAGAAGCGTGAGCTGCCGCCGGATTTCGTCGTCCTGGTTGGCGATCGTCGCATGGCTGAATTCGAAAATCAGGTGCGGCGCAAGCCGGGAGTTTTCCGTCATGAACATGACGAATTCGTTGAAGAACTTGCGGTCCGACAGCGTGCCCGGCGAGATATTGCAGAAGAAGCTCGCGTTGCGGTTCTTGTTGTGCCGGTTGCGTAGAAGCTGCACGCAGCGGAACAGCATCAGGTTGTCGAGCGCGGTAACAAGCCCTTCGCGTTCGGCTACGGCGATGTATTGGCCAGGCGTAAAGATCTCGCCCTTCTCGTCGCGAACGCGGGTGTACGCCTCGAAGAACTTCCGCTTGCGCTGCGGCAGGCTCACGATCGGCTGAAGGACGAGATCGACCCGATCCTTCGCGATCGCCTCGCGGACAAGGTGAAGCACGACGGCGTCGTCGAGCTGCGGGGGCACGGCGGGACGATTGTCGTTCGTTTCCTCGAGCGGCTCGCCGGGTTCGACCACCTCGTCGGGCGGAGAGTCGCGATTCGCCGATCGGGTCAGGTCCTCGACCAGCTTGTGAAGCATCCGCACTTCGGCCATCACCTTGTCGACGTCTTCTTCCAGCTCCTTGCTGGAGCCGCGTTTGCCGGCAAGCTTCTCGATCGCCTCGTAGATGTGACCGACCTCCTAGCGCGCGCGGGTGAGCTCGCCGAGAACCTTGCCGTGACCGGAACGCAAATCCTGCACCTCGTCCGCGAGTTTCCCTTATTCCTCCTGCCGGACGAAGACCTCGTGCAGAAGGGCGGAACCGACGAGGACGACGGCGCCGAGCATGTTCGCGGTGTTCGTATCGTGGGCGGGTACGGTCGTGGGCAGGACCAGCGCGCTG
>JAYQUR010000066.1:0-466 GCA_038148075.1 Alphaproteobacteria bacterium
ATATTGTCTATCATTTCGCCATCAAGATATTCCAAAATGTAGTTCTGAACGGTTTTTCTAAAGCCTCTTTCCATATGCAAAGAAAACCCTTCAACTCCCGCTTTTCTTTTTTCCTCATAGTCTCTCAGAAAAATCTCAAATACAGCGGCAAAGGTTCTGCCTTTTAAAATTCTATCTTGCTGTAACTCTGAGCATATTTGCCCATATCGGACCTGGGCCCTAAGGATGGCTTCTCCCTCATCCTTTGTTTTTAGGCTCTCAATTTTATAGATGCCTTCTTGGTTAAGATGCTTCTTGTTTTGAGGGATAAGGAAGCGAGCGTAAAAAATATCTTCGTTTTTTTTATTGGTCCGCGTCAGCAGGCTAATTGTGATTTTGCCATTTTCGTTGAACGCCAAATCTCTTATGGTCTTTTGAGCCAACGCTTTTGCTCCCCAAAAATGCATGAGATGTATCTAGAGGGTAG
>JAYQUR010000066.1:476-13064 GCA_038148075.1 Alphaproteobacteria bacterium
AATGCATATAATATGCTTGCTGTAGAAGAAAAAAGAATCAATGAAAACAGATATTTATAAAAATAAGTGGCAGTTCTGGATCGACCGTGGGGGCACGTTCACCGATTTCGTGATCCGTGCGCCCGACGGCAAGCTGACCACGCACAAGCTGCTGTCGGAGAACCCGGAGCGCTACAAGGATGCGGCGATCCAGGGTATCCGCGAGACGCTCGGCGTCGAAGACGGCGCGCCGTTGCCCGACGGCATCGTCGAGGCGGTCAAGATGGGCACCACGGTCGCGACCAATGCGCTGCTCGAGCGCAAGGGCGAGCGGACGGTGCTGGCGGTGACGAAGGGTTTCGCCGACCAGCTTCGCATCGGCTACCAGAACCGTCCCAACATCTTCGCGCGGCGCATCGAACTGCCCGAACAGCTCTACGAGACCGTCGTCGAGATCGACGAGCGCTACTCCGCCGAAGGCGAGGTGCTGACCGCGCTGGACGCTGCCGGTGCTCGGACTGCGCTGCAGGGCGCGTTCGACGACGGCATCCGGTCGGTCGCGATCTGCTTCATGCACGGCTATCGCTACACCGACCACGAGGCGGCCGTCGCCGACATCGCGCGCGAGATCGGCTTCACCCAGGTCTCGGTCAGCCACGAGGTCAGCCCGCTGATGAAGTTCGTCGGGCGCGGCGACACGACCGTGGTCGACGCCTATGTCTCGCCGATCCTGCGCCGCTACGTCGATCTGATCGCCGCGCAGGTGGGCGACGCGCGCCTCATGTTCATGCAGTCGAACGGCGGGCTCGCCGACGCGCGCTTCTTCCAGGGCAAGGATTCGATCCTGTCCGGCCCGGCGGGCGGCATCGTCGGCGCGGCACAGACCGCGCACATGGCGGGCTTCGACAAGATCATCGGCTTCGACATGGGCGGGACGTCGACCGACGTCGCGCATTACGACGGCGAGTACGAGCGAGCGTTCGAGACCCAGGTCGCGGGCGTGCGCATGCGCGCGCCGATGATGAACATCCACACGGTGGCGGCAGGCGGCGGCTCGATCCTCCATTTCGACGGCTCGCGCTACCGGGTCGGGCCGGACAGCGCAGGCGCCAACCCGGGACCGGCCTGCTATCGCCGCGGCGGCCCGCTCTGCGTGACCGACGCCAACGTGATGCTCGGCAAGATCCAGCCCGAGTTCTTCCCGCACGTGTTCGGCCCCGAGGCCAACGAGCCGCTCGACGCCGACGTGGTGCGCGAGCGTTTCGCGGCCCTGTCGAAGGAGATCGAGGACGCGACCGGCGACACGCGCTCCGCCGTCGAGGTCGCCGACGGCTTTCTCAAGATCGCGGTCGACAACATGGCGAACGCGATCAAGCAGATCTCGGTCCAGCGCGGCTACGACGTCACCGAATACACGCTCAATTGCTTCGGCGGCGCCGGCGGCCAGCACGCCTGCCTGGTCGCCGACGCGCTCGGCATGACGAAGGTATTCGTCCATCCGTTCGCGGGCGTCCTGTCGGCCTACGGCATGGGTCTGGCGGCCCAGCGGCTGATCCGCGAACGCGCGGTCGAAAAGATTCTGAACGAAGACCTTGTGACGGAACTCGATGCGGCGGTCGCCGAACTGGCCGCCGACGGCAGCGCCGAGATGCGGACGCAGGGCGTCGAGGCCGGCGAGATCGAGACGGTCGCGAAGGCGCATCTCCGCTACGAAGGCACCGACACGGCGCTGATCGTCGATTTCGGCCCGATGGCCGGCATGGTGAAGGCATTCGAGGACGCGCACATGCAGCAGTTCGGTTTCATCGCGCCCGAGAAGGTAAATATCGTCGAGGCGGTCACGGTCGAGGTGATCGGCGGCGGCCAGGAGGTCGCGGACGAGGAACTCGACCTCGATCCCGACGCCAAACCGGCAGACCCGCTGGGTGAGGCAGAGATGTATGCCGCCGGCGAGATCCGCACCGCGCCGGTCTACGACCGCGAGGGGCTCGCGCCAGGCGCGACCGTCGACGGGCCCGCGGTCGTCATCGACGCCAACGCGACCACGGTCGTCGAGCCCGGCTGGCGCGCCGAGATCACGCGGCACAACCATCTGGTGATGACGCGCGTCGAGGCGCGCCAGGACGAACACGCCATCGGCACCGACGCCGATCCCGTGATGCTCGAGGTGTTCAATAACCTGTTCATGTCGATTGCCGAACAGATGGGCGTCGTCCTGCAGAACACGTCCTATTCGGTGAACATCAAGGAGCGGCTCGACTTCTCCTGCGCGATCTTCGACCACGACGGCGATCTCGTCGCCAACGCGCCGCACATCCCGGTCCATCTCGGCTCGATGAGCGAAAGCGTGAAGACGATCATCCGCGAGCGCGCGGGCACCGTGAAGCCGGGCGACGTATTCGTCCTCAACGCGCCCTATAACGGCGGCACGCACCTGCCGGACGTCACCGTCATGACGCCGGTCTTCGAGGAGAACGGCGACCGGCTGCTGTTCTACGTCGCGTCGCGCGGCCATCATGCGGAGATCGGCGGCAAGACGCCGGGCTCGATGCCGCCGGATTCACGCCATATCGACGAGGAAGGCGTGCTGATCGACAACTTCCAGCTCGTCGACCAGGGCCGCCTGCGGGAGAAGGAACTCGAGGAGCTGTTCACCACCGCGCCTTATCCGACGCGCAACTTCCATCACAATCTCGGCGACCTGAAGGCGCAGATCGCGGCCAACGAAAAGGGCGTTCAGGAACTGCGCAAGATGGTCGCCCATTTCGGACTCGACGTCGTCCTCGCCTACATGAAGCACGTGCAGGACAACGCGGAGGAATCCGTCCGCCGCGTGATCGAAAGCCTGTCCGACGGCGAATTCGAGTACGAGATGGATTTCGGCGCCAGGATCAAGGTGGCCATCACCGTCCATCCCGAAACGCGATCGGCGACCATCGACTTCACCGGCACCTCGCCGCAGCAGGACAACAACTTCAACATCACCCATGCCGTCGCGGTCGCGGCGGTGCTCTACACGTTCCGGCTGATGGTCGATTCCGACATTCCGCTGAATGCCGGGTGTCTCAAGCCACTCGACATCGTCATCCCCGAGGACTGCATGCTGCGGCCGAAATATCCGGCGGCCGTCGTCGCCGGGAACGTCGAGACGTCGCAGGCGATCACCGACACGATCTTTGGTGCGCTCGGCCTGATGGGGGCGGCCCAGGGGACGATGAACAACTTCACCTTCGGCAACGCCAACCACCAGTATTACGAGACGATCTGCGGCGGCGCGGGCGCGGGGGCGGACTTCGACGGCACCGACGCGGTCCACACCCACATGACGAACACGCGGCTGACCGATCCCGAGATACTCGAATGGCGGTTCCCGGTAATCCTGGAATCGTTCGAGATCCGGCGCGGCTCGGGCGGCGCCGGCAGGCATCGCGGCGGCGACGGCGTGATCCGCAAGGTGAAGTTCCGCGAGCAGATGACCGCCTCGATGCTGTCCGGCCACCGGCGCATCCCGCCTTACGGCATGAACGGCGGCGAGCCGGGGCAGTTGGGACACAACTACGTCATCCGCACCGACGGCGGCGTCACCGAGCAGGGCGGCACGGATTCGACCGAGGTGTATCCCGGCGACGTCTACGTCATCGAGACGCCCGGCGGCGGCGGATACGGAACTCCGGAAGGTCGGAAAGAAGCGGCAGAATAGCGCCGTTTCCGGCGGTTTCCGGGGCTATGTTCCCGCGGCCTCAAATTTCGCTTGAATCGACGTTCGAAAGGTTTATCTGACGCGGCGAAATTGCTTTCCGCCGGGCCGGCGCGATCGGTTCGGGTGCAGGGGGCGGTTTTTCGTCGTTAACGCGCCGGGCGCCAACGCGCTGGTCCGGTCCTGTTCGGAAAACCTTCATGTCTCCTTTGGACACGGGATCTGCGCCGCGCCCTTCCACCCGCCCGCCCCACCGCACCCTCGGGCCCATTTCCGATCTCGAAAAGCATCTGCCCTCCGACTGGTGGCGGTCGCTGTTCAACGCGGTCTATCTGAAGACCGACGGCGACGTCGTCGAGAATGCGGCCAATACCCAGGCCGATATCGACCTTGTGATTCGCGCGTCGGGGATCGAGAAGAACGACCGGATCGTCGATCTGTGCTGCGGCCAGGGACGGCATGCGCTGGAGCTCGCGCGGCGCGGCTACCGCAACCTGACCGGCTTCGATCGCTCGCGCTATCTGATCCGGCTGGCGCGCCGCCGGGCCCAGAGCGAGAATCTGCCGGTAACGTTCCGCGAGGCCGACGCCCGCAAGTTCCGCTACGAGGAAGGCGCTGCGGACGCGGTGCTCGTGATGGGCAATTCGTTCGGGTATTTCGAGCGCGAGGAGGACGACACCGCGGTTCTCACCGCGATCCGCCGGGCGTTGCGCTCGCGCGGGACGCTGGTGATGGATATCGCCGACGGCGGATGGATCGCCGGTCACTACGAGCAGCGGTCGTGGGAGTGGATCGACCAGAACCAGTTCGTCTGCCGCGAGCGCACGCTGTCGTCGGACGGCGGGCGACTGATCACCCGCGAGGTGGTCGTTCACGCCGAGAAGGGCGTCATCGCCGACCAGTTCTACGCCGAACGGCTCTATACGCCCGAGGCGATCACGCATCTGCTGTCGGATACAGGGTTTGTCGACATCCGGATTCACGACATGGTGGTGTCGCAGTCCGAACGTAACCAGGACCTCGGCATGATGGCGCGGCGCATCTTCCTGACCGCCGAGGGTCCGGTCCGCCCGACGCAGGCGATTATCGAGTCCGTGCCGCTGCCGGACGTGACGGTCCTGCTCGGCGATCCGCGCCTGCCGGACTCGGTCAAGCTGGGCGGACAGTTCAATCCCGAGGATTTCGCGACCGTTCAAAAGTTGAAGGACGCGCTGGGCGAGCTGGAGGGATTCCGTTTCTCCTATCACGACAACCATGCCGCCTTCCTGACGGCGATGCGGAACGAGCCGCCCGTCTTCGTCCTCAATCTGTGCGACGAGGGCTACGACAACGATGCGCTGATGGAGCTGCACGTCCCGGCCTATCTGGAGATGCTGGGCATTCCCTATACCGGCGCCGGTCCGTCCTGCCTCGGGCTGTGCTACGACAAGTCGCTGGTACGCGCGATAGCGGATGCGGTCGACGTGCCGGTGCCGGCGGAAACGTTCGTTGCGATCGACGACAGCTCAGGCACGCTGCCGTCGGTGTTTCCGGCGCTAATCAAGCCTGCCAAGGGCGACAGTTCGATCGGCATCACGCAGCACGCCGTCGTCCGTACGCCCGAAGAGGCCATCGCCTATCTCGACACGCTGCGCGAGACGGTTCCCGACCGGGACGCGCTGATCCAGGAATATCTGGAGGGCAACGAATATACGGTCGGACTGATCGGCAATCCCGGTTTCGGACTGCGTCCCCTGCCGGTGCTCGAGGTCGATTACTCGAAGCTGCCGGCGGGATTGCCGAAAATCCTGTCCTACGAATCCAAATGGGATCCGGAGTCGCCCTACTGGACGAGCATCGGCTATCGGGAGGCGGACATAACCGAGGATCTGCGCCGCAACCTCATCGACTGGTCGGTGCGTCTGTTCGACCGGCTCGGCTGCCGGGACTATGCACGCTTCGACTTCCGTTGCGGCGCCGACGGGGTGCCGCGGCTGCTCGAGGTCAATCCGAACCCCGGCTGGTGCTGGGACGGCAAGATGAACCTGATGGCCGAAATGGAGGGGATGCGCTACGCCGACCTGCTGCGACTGATCCTGGAAGCGGCACAGGCGCGCGTCGCATCCGGCGCGCGGCAGGCGACCGCGGCCTAGATTCTCCTGACAACGGTCCGGTTCCGCCCTAGATTGGGAGCGGACCGCGGGAGGAAATAAATGGCGACCACCGTCGAACCCTTTGCGACGCCGGGAGAGTTGAGGGCGGCGTGCCGCACGGGCGCTTACGACGGCCCGACATCGGGCCACGCGCCCGGCTTCGTGCAGGCCAACATGGTGATCCTGCCGGCTGCCGACGCCGACGACTTCCGGCTGTTCTGCGAACGCAATCCGAAACCGTGCCCGGTGCTCGAAATCCTCGACGCGGGCGATCCGGAACCGAAGTCCTGCGCGCCGGGCGCCGATATCCGCACCGACCTGTCGCGCTACCGCGTGTTCCGGAACGGCGAAGCGGTCGGGGACGTTACGGATATTTCCGACCTGTGGAGGGACGACCTCGTCACCTTCCTCCTCGGATGCTCGTTTACCGCCGAGGAGGCGCTGAGCGCTGCGGGACTGGAACCGCGTCATATCCGCGAAACCGGCATCGTACCCATGTTCCGGACCACCAAGCCGGCCGAGAGCGCCGGCAAGTTCAACGGCCCTTATGTCGTCTCGATGCGGCCCTATACCCCGGACGACGCCAGGCGCGCCGCCGAGATCACCGACGCCTATCCGATGGCGCATGGCGGGCCGATCCAGATCGGCGATCCGGAGGCGTTGGGCATCCGGGATATCCGCAATCCGGAATACGGTATGCCGGTCACCATCATGGAGGGGGAAATCCCCGTTTTCTGGGCTTGCGGCGTCACGCCCCAGGAGGCGATCCGGAACGCTAAGCCCGAAATCGCGATCACCCATGCGCCCGGCTACATGTTCGTTTCCGACCTGCGCTCGGACGACGGGAAAGCCTGACAGATGGACGGCGCCGCGGGCCAGATCCAGACCGCCATCGACATCCTGCGCCAACGCTTCGGCGAGCGGCTGACGACCAATGCCGACATTCGCGAACGCCACGGGACCGACGAATCCTACCACGCGCCCAAGGCTCCCGACGCGGTGGTGTTTCCGCACACGGCCGACGAGGTCGTCGAGATCGTCGATATCTGCCGCGAGCATCGGACGCCCATCATCCCGTTCGGCGTGGGTTCTTCGCTCGAAGGCCATATCGCGGCGCTCGAGGGCGGTATCTCGGTCGACCTCGGACAGATGAGCAAGGTGCTACGCGTCAGCGCCGAGGATCTCGACGTCACGGTAGAGCCCGGCGTGACCCGCAAGCAGCTTAACGAGCATCTCCGCGATACCGGGTTGTTTTTCCCGATCGATCCGGGCGCCGACGCATCGATCGGCGGCATGTGCGCGACGCGCGCGTCGGGCACCAACGCGGTCCGCTACGGCACGATGCGCGAGAACGTGCTGTCGCTCGCCGTCGTCCTCGCCGACGGCACGCTGATCCGGACGGGCGGGCGGGCGCGGAAATCGTCGGCCGGCTACGACCTGACGCGGCTGTTCGTCGGTTCCGAAGGCACGCTCGGCATCATCGTCGAGGCGACGCTCCGCCTCTACGGCATTCCCGAGACGATTTCGGCGGCGGTCTGCACCTATCCGTCGGTCGACGACGCCGTGAACACCGTCATCCTGACGATCCAGTCCGGCATCCCGGTTGCCCGGATCGAGCTCGTAGACGAAATGCAGATGCGGGCGCTGAACAAGTTTTCCGGTCTCGGATATCCGGAGCGGCCGACGCTGTTCTACGAGTTCCACGGCACCGAGGCGGGCGTCGCCGAGCAGATCGAGAGCGTGAAAGCCATTTCGGATGAATTCGGCGGCGACGACTTCCGGTATGCCGCGCGGCCCGAAGACCGGACCAAGCTGTGGCAGGCCCGCCACGACTCGCATTACGCCAACATGCAGCTCCGCGCCGGGGCCAAGGCCTGGCCGACCGACGTCTGCGTTCCGATCTCGCGTCTCGCTGAATGCATTGCCGAGACGCGGCGCGACATCGAGGCGTCGGGGCTTCTGGCGCCGATCGTCGGCCATGTCGGCGACGGCAATTTCCATGTCGACATGGTGCTGGATCCCGACGACGCCGACGAGGTCGCGCGGGCCGTCGCACTGAACGAGAGGCTCGTCGCACGCGCGCTCGCGATGGACGGAACCTGCACTGGCGAGCACGGCGTCGGCTACGGCAAGATGGACAAGCTGGTGGACGAGCACGGCCCGGCCGTCGAGGTGATGCGCTCGCTCAAGCGCACGCTGGATCCGCTGAACCTGATGAACCCCGGAAAGGTCGTTCGGGTCTAGGTCCGCTCGGCGTCGTCGTCCGGCGGTTCTTCCGGTGCGTCGTCGCGTTTCTTTCCGTCGAGATGGCGGATCAGCTTCACGGTTTCGGCTTCTTCCGCTTTCCGCCGGGCTTTGCTGCGGCCGAACTTTTCGCGATTGGCGAGCGCTTTGGCTTCCTTCGCGGCGCGCTCGCGGGCCTTGCGCTCGCGGTTCAGGTTTATAACCTTGCCCATTCAAGTTCGCCCTTCAATCGATCAATCGGGTTCACTATGTATCTGGACAGTATCGCCTCGCGCCGATTCCGTACAGCAGGACGGCGGCGCCCGCGGGGAGTTATCCGATGAAAAAACTGGGTTACGGCGCGATCGGTCTTGTCGTGCTGGCCATTGCCGCCGTCCTCGTCGTCCCTGGTCTGGTCGACTGGAACGATTTCAAGCCCGAGATCGCCGCGGAGGTCAAGAAGGCGACCGGCCGCGATATCGCCCTCGAGGGCGATCTGGCGTTCGCGGTTCTCCCCTATCCGCATCTATCGGTGGAGGGCGTACGCCTTTCCAATATCCCCGGCGCGGCGTCGCGCGACATGGTCAGTCTCCGCGAACTCAAGGTCTCGGTGAAGCTGGCGCCTCTCGTAAAGGGCGCGATCGAGGTGGCGAGCGTCGAGCTGATCGGTCCCGTGATCGAGCTTGAGCGCCTCGCGGACGGGCGCGTGAACTGGACTTTCGACCCGCCGGCCGCCGCAGATTCCCCCGGTCCGTCAGCGCCGCGCCGAGATGCGCGAGAGGACGCGCCGCGATCGGCGTCCGCAGCGGCCGACCACGGTTCCGCCTTCAGTCTCGACCGCTTCCGGGTGATCGACGGGAAGCTGATCTATCGCGATGCAAAGGCGGGGACGGTTGAAAGGATCGATGGCATAGAACTCGGCGGGTCGGCGGGGTCCGAGACCGGCCCGTTCGCGATCGACGGCAGACTGGCGGTTAGGGGACTCCCGCTCCGGATCGACTTGTCGACCGGCAAGTTCGCCGAGAACGGCACGGTACCCGTGAACCTCAGGGTACGGCCCGGCAACGCGGAGGCGACGCTGGTTGCCAAGGGTACGGTGACCGACATCGAGACAGATCCGAAGATTTCGCTCGCGCTGTCGGCCGAGGGCGGCAATCTAGCGGCCCTGATCGGCAGTCTTTCCGGCGGCGCCGGCGCCGGACCTGCGAGCGCCTTCACGCTCGCCGCCGGAATCGAGGCGACGCAGAGCGACATCGCGGTCAACGGACTGAAGCTCACCGTCGGCGGCACGGCGGCAGGCGGCACCGCGCGTGTCCGCCTCGGCGACAAGATGCGGATAGACGTTGCGCTGAAAGCCCCGCTCGTCGATCTGAACGCTCTGACGGCCGCCGCTATGCCGGCACCCGGGACCGAGCCGGCAGCGCCTGCCGCCGGCAGCGCGAATGGTGGCGTGCAGCGCGGTTCGGCTAAGCCGCCGCAATCGGTCGCGGCTGCGCCGGCGGCCGGCATTTCGTTGCCGAACGATATCGAAGCGAACGTCAATATCTCCGCCGACGAGGTGGCCTGGAAGACCGGGCGCGCGCGGCAGGTCAGCCTGATCGCGTCTCTGCGCGACGGTGTCCTCAACGTCGATACGCTGTCAGCCCGTCTTCCCGGCGCGGCGAGCATTTCGGCTTCCGGCCGGGCAGGAGGAGCCAAGTTCGCCTATTCCGGCCGCGTCGATCTCGCCGCGGCGAATCTGCGGGCGACCCTCGCGTGGCTGGAGACCGAGCTACCCGGTATTCCTGCCGACCGGCTGCGCACCCTGACGGTTGCCGGCGAGTTTTCGGGCGACGCGGAACAGCTTCGTCTGACCCGCCTCAACGCGCAGGTCGACGCGACGCGGGTCTCCGCCGCTGCGACAGTGGCGTTGCGGGCGCAACCGGCGTTCGGCGCCAGCATCAGCATCGACACGATCGATCTCGATTCCTACCTTCCTTCCGCCTCGAGCGATCCCGCAAGACCGGCTTCCGGCGCGGCGTCCGGCGGCGACGCCCGGCCATCGGGCGGGAGCACGACGCAGGCTGCCCGAAACACGGGATCGCGATCAGAGCTCGAGAAACTGAATGCGAATATCGTTCTCCGGGTCGGCCGGCTGATCTATCGCAAGTCCCGGATCGAGGAGATCGCGTTCGACGGCACGATCCAGAACGGCGCCGTTGCGATCCGCAACGCCAGCGTCCGGAATTTCGCCGGCGCCAGCGCGCAGATTGCGGGCACGGTCCGGGATCTGGCCGCGGTCCCGACATTTGCCGGTACGATCGCCGCGGCGTCGAACGACCTGACCGGCCTGTTCCGCGTTGCGGGGATCGAGCTGCCGATGCCCGCGAAATCGCTTGGGGCGATGCGCCTGTCGGCGACGACCGGTTTCGAGGGCGATCGGTTGAACGTGGACGGTCAGTTGCAGCTCGGCGATCTCAAGACGGCCGTAAAGGGCGGCGTCCGAGGTCTGGCCGGCTCCCCCGAGATCGATGCGGCGGTCAGCCTGCAGCACGGGTCGTTCATCCGGTTCGTCCGGCTGTTCGATCCCGCGTTCTCGCCGCGCAATTCGCGGCTCGGCGAGTTTCGGCTGTCGATGCGACTGAAGGGCGGGGTGACCAAGCTGACCCTTTCGGACATCGCCGGAAACATCGGCGAGATCGCCCTGGCGGGCAAAGGCGCGGTCGACCTCGTCGGTGTGCGACCGGCATTCGATTTGACGTTGAATTCGGGTGTCATCCCCGTGACCGACTTTCTCGCCGCGCCGCGGCGCGCCGATGCCGGCGATGCCGTCAGAGGTGACGGTACGCCGCGCCTGATCCGCGTTGCAGCGACGCCCGGCGCCGCGTCGGAGAAGTGGTCGAGCAAGCCCCTCGATACGGCCTTGCTGGGGCTCGCCGACGCGACGATCGACCTCAGCGCCAAGGCGCTGCTCTACGACAATCTCCGCGTCGATACGCCCAAGATCGTCGCGGTGCTCAAGGATCGCGTGCTGGACGTCAGCCGCGTCAGCGGCGCCATGTTCGAAGGGTCGTTCGAAATGACGGGCCGGCTGGATGCGCGCCAGACGCCGACCGCGGTCACCCAGGTCCGCATCGCGAAGGCCAACGTCCGCAAGCTTCTGTTCGAGGCGGCGGCGTTCGACATCGCCAACGGCATCCTCGATTTCAAAATGGATCTGGCCGCTGCGGGGGCGTCGCAGCTCGACATGATCCGCGCGCTGAACGGCAACGGCCGGATCGACGTCGCCAACGGGTCCGTTCGCGGTTTCGATCTCAAGAGCGTCTCGGACAGCCTCAAGAACGCGGGGCGGATCGAGGGACTGCTGGGCATCCTGGGATCCGCCATGGGAGGCGGTACGACGGCGTTTTCCAAGCTCGATGGCACGTTCAGGATCGAGAGGGGCATCATGCGCACCGACGACCTGACGCTCGTAGCCGATGCAGGCCACGGCACGGCGGCCGGGTTCGTGGACCTTCCCGGCTGGCATATGGACGTGAACTCCGTGTTTCGCCTGACCGAACATCCGAAGGCGCCGCCGTTCCGCGCCCGCGCAGTCGGCCCGCCTGACGAGCCGCGACGTATCTTCGATTTCAAGGAACTGCAGGCCTGGGTGCTCCAGCGCGGCGTCGGCAGGCTGATCGACAGGCTGATCCCGGGCGCCAAATCCGACGGCGGGGGGAGCTCTGGAACTGACCCGGCGCAGCAGAATTCGACCGGACAGCAACAGCAGCAGGCCCCGAACCCGGCAGACCTGCTGAAGGGCCTGTTGAAGGGGCTCGGGCGCTAGGCGATCCCGGCGGCGCGCTTTCGGAGCTCCGCCAGCACGCGGAGCCGGATCGCAGAAGACAGGTTCCGGTCGCGCTCGGCATCGATTTCCGCGATCAGGCCGTTGATCGACTTCCCGTCGCGGTCGGCGATGGCGAGCAGTTCCTCCCAGAACTCGTCCTCTACCGAAACGCTTGTGCGGTGCCCTGCGATCGTTACGGAGCGTTTGCGCATGGCGGACTCAGCGTTTCCGCCGCGCCGCCGCCGGGCGCGTCATGTCCCCCGGCCTGACCCACCGATCGTAGTCCGTGGCGGAGACGTCGCCGCTCCCGATGGCGGCGTCGCGGAGGGCGGTGCCGTTCTGCCAGGCCGACTTCGCGATCGCGGCCGCCTTGTCGTATCCGATGTGGGGACTGAGCGCGGTCACCAGCATCAGCGACCGGTCGACCAGCTCGGCGATGCGTTCCACATTCGCCTCGATCCCGTCGACGCAGCGTCTGGCGAAACTGTCCGACGCATCCGCGAGCAGCGCGACGGATTGCAGCAGATTGCGGATCATCACCGGTTTGAAGACGTTGAGCTGGAGATGGCCGTGAGATCCGGCGACCGTGATCGCGGTGTGGTTTCCCATGACCTGCGCACAGACCATCGTCAACGCCTCCGCCTGCGTGGGATTGACCTTTCCCGGCATGATCGACGAGCCAGGTTCGTTCGCCGGCAGCGTCAGTTCGCCCAGCCCGGCGCGCGGGCCGGACGCCAGCAGCCTTATGT
>JAYQUR010000067.1:0-12913 GCA_038148075.1 Alphaproteobacteria bacterium
GCCTGGCGCCGCTGATCCGCGAGGAAATCTGGAAGTGCCTCGAAGGTCTCAAGGCTCTCGGCCAGTCGATCCTCGTTATCGACAAGAACGTCGATGCGCTGACGCGGATCGGCGACCGTCATTACATCGTCGAGCGCGGCAAGGTCGTCTGGCAGGGCAGCTCCGCCGAGCTTCAGGCTGACGAAGACCTGCAGCATCGCTATCTCGGGGTTTGATCCCGACGTTGATCCAGCGCAAGGATTCGAGCCGATAACGTCCTAGACTTCCGCTTTTGCGAAGGAGGACGAAATGCCGGCATCCAATTCCATTACAGTTCGCGTCGGGGTGGGAAAGGGCATCGGGTTCCTGTTCGGGCTCGCCGGCTTCATTCTTCTGCCGTATTTCCTCGACGGCGCCACGTGGCAGCAGCGATGGGGGATTCTTCTCTGGTATACGACCGTGGGCGCGGTGGTCGGCGTTTTCGGGGTGTTCAACCGACACCCTGTCCTCGGAATTCCTCTGCCGTGGTGGGTGCGCGGTCCTGCGATCGGCGGTTGGATGAATTTCGTCCTCGTTTTCTTCGCCTGGAATGCGATGGAAGGGATCATGCGAAAGACGTTCGGCGGCGGGAGCGTCCTTTCCTCGCCGTTCTGGATGGTGCTGGAAGGAGCGATTATCGGGCTGGTTATCGCCTATTTCGCGACCCGTGCCGGCGGCGAGGGCCGCGATACCATCGACGCATGACCGCTCCCTAGACGACCGAATATCTCCCCGGTCCGGCGGCGGCGAGTGCGACGATGCCGCCGACGATCGCAAGATGCTCGAGCGAGACGTTCAGGTGCCGCCGGAACTCGGCGCCTTCGTAGCGCCAGAAGCCGTGGCCGATGGCGGTTGCGACGGCGGTGAATGCCGCGAGCGAGAGGGCGCCCCACCCGAACCAGAGTCCGGTCAGGACCGAGAGGCCCCCGGCGAGCTGCCATAGGATGCAAATGGCGGCTGCAAGGGGTGGTGTCGGCAGGTTGAAGTGCCGCATCTCTTCCACCGTGCCGTTCCAGTCGATCGATTTCGTGACGCCGCTATAGAGGAACACCGCGGCGACAAAGATCCGGGAGATCAACAGGAGGTGGTCGTCGGTCAAGGTGCGGTCCTTTGCGATATGAAGGGATATCCTAAGCCAAATCCCGCTGCCTGATGAAATCGCCGGAAACCTGTCGGGACGATCTGGAAGCCGCTGAATTATTGGCCTTCAGGACGATCGTTAACCCCACGTTAACCCGATTCTGACTCACAATCGCGATGGATGGCAAAGGGGCCGAACGGGACGTTCTGGCAACCGAGCGGGGTAGAGATGGCTGAACAGGATCTTCTCGAAGCGAACGATTACGGGGATCTGTTTTCGCGGCTCGCCGAAGGCGTTCCGGGCGTGCGATTGGACGTTTTGATCGTCGGCGGTTCCGAGTCGCAGAACAAAGCAGTCGCGCAGGCATTGGACGATGCGCATGCGTCGGTCGCGATCGGCGCGACGATTACCGCGCCCGACGAAGGGCTGCGTTATCTCGGTTCCGGCCGGTTCGACATCGCGTTCGTGTCCCAAAATCTTTCGGGCGGCGGCGCCGCGCTGATACGGAACGCGGGCGGCCGTCTTTGCGCGACGCCGATGGTGCTGATGGGGCGCGGTAATGCGGATGACATCGAGGCCGAAGCGCTCGACGCCGGCGCCGTCGATTTTCTCGATCTGTCCGACATGACGCCGGCCATGTTGCGCCGGATCGTGCGCTACGCGCGTTTCAGCCACCGGATGACGCGCGAACTGATCGTCGGCGAGCGCCGTTACCGCGCGGAAGCCGAAAGCGCCTTCGCCGCCAGCGCCGAAAAGACGAGATTTCTCGCACAGATGAGCCACGAACTGCGGACGCCCCTGAACGCCATTCTCGGCTTCTCGGACGTCGTCCGTCACGAGATGTTCGGACCGATGGGCGGCGAGGCCGCCAACCGGTATCGGGATTATCTGAACGATATTCACGCGAGCGGGAGCCATCTGCTGAATCTTATCAACGACCTGCTCGACCTATCGAAGATCGAGGCCGGCCGGATGGACCTCTCGCTGGAAAGGTTCTTGCTATCGGACATGTTCGAGGACGTCGCACGCATGACGGGGCCGCAGGCGGAACGAAAGGGCGTGCATCTCGATTTCCGGACCAACGGCGTCACCGACATCCGCGCGGACCGTCGATTGCTGACGCAGGCGGTTCTGAATATCGTCGCGAACGCCGTCAAGTTCACGCCCGGCGACGGAACCGTCGCGCTGTCCGTGGGCCGCGAGGGCAGGTACGTAATCCTGTCGGTGAAGGATACCGGCCTCGGCATCGATCCGGCGGATATCAAGCGGGTGCTCGAACCGTTCGGCCAGGCGGGGAGCCGGAAAACGGAAGGGACCGGTCTAGGCCTGCCGCTGGCGCGGTCGATTATGGAATGCCACGGCGGCGGTCTGGAAATCGAAAGCGAGCCCGGAAGCGGAACGACCGTCTCGCTCTGGCTTCCCGTCGCATAACCCGTATCGGCTCAGCCGGCGAGCCGGTCCGCTCCGTCGTTTTCCCGCTCGCCGGTCAGGCTGTGGAACATCTTGGCCAGCAGGCTCTTGAACGTCCGGAGTTCCGCTTCGCTGAAGCACGCGCTCAGATCCGCTTCGTAGGCGATAACGTCCGGAATGATGTCCTCGACGGTTCGCCGCCCGTCTTCCAGCAGCCTGACGAACACGCTGCGCTGGTTCGCGACCGGCCGTTCGCGTTTCACCAGCCCGCGCCTCTCCATCCCGCCTATCAGGCGGGTCATCGTCGAGGCGTTGATGCTGGTGCGGCGGGCGATGTCGCCCATGGCTTGCGGACCGTATTCGTAGAGCACCGCGATAATGCGCCATTCCTGGAGACTGACGCCGGCCTCGGCAAACCTGTCGCCGAACCCGTCCGCGAGGCGCGAGCCGACGCGGTGGACGAGGTAGGGAAGAAACTGTTCGAGATGAAAGTCGCGGGGCCCGTCGCTCATGTTTCGGTCCCCTCGACGATGAAGAAAACCGCTTTCGCCTTGCCCTTGCGATGTTCGATCGCATCCTGGTATTCGGGCGAGTTGTAGCAGGCGACGGCCTGTTCCATCGTATCGAACTCGACCAGCGCAATCTTGTCGCAATCGAAACTGCCTTCCATCAGTTCGAAGCGTCCGAGGCGCGACAACGGTCTCCCCCCGTATTTCGAGAGCGCCTCGCGGGCCCGGACCGAATAGTCCTTGAGAGATGCCATGTCGTCGGCGTCCAGCGCGCCGATCCAGTATGCGACCATTCTTCGACTCCTCGTATAGGTGCCGGTCAGTACTGACCCTGCGGTTCGAGACCGAGTAGATGCTGGCCGTACATCGAGCTCACCGCATCCCAGTTGAAGCTGACATGATGAGCGATGGCATGAGCGTCGCGCCAGGCGCGCTGGACGACGTTCGAATGATTGATACCCTGACCGCCGACCGCTGCGAAAATCTCGTCTAGACCCTCGACGGACAGCTCGATCATCTTCGCCTGCGTGATGCGATGTTCCATGCGGTCCGCGACGTCGAGCGTCTCGCCGCGCACGATGACCTTTTCGTGCCCGTCGGCCAGCTGCTCGAACAGCATCGCCTTCGCCGCCTTGAGGTTGGCGGCGGCGCGGCCGATCCGCATCTGGACGGCCTGGAACTCGCGGACCCGCGCGCCGCCGAGGACGACCGCGCCGCGCGTCACGCGGCCGTTGACGCTGTCGGTGAACGCCTCCAGCGCGCCGTTGAGCGCGCCGACCGCCGCCGTCGCGATCGTATAGGGAATGAAGGACATCATCGGATATCGATACAGGTTCGAGCCGTGTGCCTGACACCCCGGCGAATTGCCCGACGCCAGTTCCTCGAACGTCACTTTCCGGTGACCCGGTACGAACAGGTCCTTGCAAACGACGGTCTTCGACCCTGTCGCGGCGAGCCCCATGACATGCCAGTTATCGAGAACTTCGAGGTCCTCGCGTCGCGCATAGGTGAAGCCGGGCGCGGGCTTGTCGCCTTCGTTCTCCGGCGGAAAGAAGACTCCGAGAAGGATCCAGTCGGCGATATCGGCGCCGCTGGTGAAGTGATATTCGCCGGAAATCTTGAAGCCGCCGTCGACGGCGAGACATTCGCCCGCGGGCGCGTAGGAGCCGCAGCCGACGGCGCCCGGATTGTCTCCCCAGATCTCTTCCTGGCATTCGATCGGGAATTGCGCGAACAGCCATTGATGGACGACGGCGAGCGCTGCGACCCAGGCGGTCGAGGCATCGCCGGAGGCGAATTCGAACAGGCACCGGATCATCGTCGTCGCGTCGTACTCAAGCCCGCCAAACCTTTTCGGCTGCACGAGGCGGAAGAAGTCCTGCGCCCGCATTTCCTCGATAATCTCGTCCGATATTCGGTGGTCGCGCTCGTGCTTTTCGGCCAGTTCCGCGATCCGCGGGCGCAAGGCGCGCGCGCGTTCGACTAGTTCCTCACGGCTGACGTCGACAATCTTCGGTATGGTTGTCACGGTCCTCTCCTCCGGCATTCGATTTCTTATGAAATATTTTCATATGAAAGCAAATGAAGCGCAATGCCTTTTCGGATGGGCCGCTTCTCACGCGCAGGGTATTTCCTAACGCGCTTCCCGACGGGTAGCACTGCGTGGCGGGCGGGCGTCCGGGTCGACGATCACGTCGATGACGCAGGGGGCGCCGGACGCGAGCGCCGCCTCGAACGCCGCCGCAAACTGCCCCGGGCGGTCGACGCGGAAGCCGCGGCACCCGAACAAATCGGCGAGTTTCGCGAAATCGGGATTGGAGTGATCGACCCCGAACACCGGTCCGTACGCTTCGACGCGCTTTCGCTGCGAGCCGAGCCGGAAGTTGTTGAACACGACAATTACCGCGGAAAGCCGTTCCCGTGCCATTGTCTCCAGGTCGCCGATCTGAAGCATGAAGTCGCCATCGCCGACGCACCCGATCACCGTCTGGTCCGGCCGGGCCAGCTTGGCGCCGAGCGCGAGACCGAGCGCGTTGCCCATCGTCCCGAGGCGGGTCGAGACGAGGTGTGCGCCCGGGACAGCGACCGGCACCATGTAGCCGTAAAACCCGTGATCGCCGGCGCCGTGAGTGAAGATCGTGTCCGGCGGCAATTTCATCATCGCCTGGACGACTTCCTGCGGCTGGACCAATCCGTTGTCGGGCGTCGCGTCGAACCACGCCTGACGCCAGGCGGCAATGCGCTCCGAAAGAGAGGCGGCCCAATCGCGGCGGGCGTCGGGTACGGGGAGTTCGGCCACGTCCAACGCCTCGTTGAGGCGCTCGCAGAAGGCGCGGGCATCGGCGGCGATACCCACGGCGAGCACGTGCTCGCGCCCGAGGGCGGCACCGTCGATATCGACCTGGACAATGGGGACGCCGTCGGGCAGCAGCTCCGCCCGCGAGGTCTGGATATCCGAAAGACGGCTGCCGATGGCGATGACGAGATCGCATTCGCTGATCGCGTCTCCGACCGGAACGTAACCGACGATCCCCGATGGCCCGAGCACGAGCGGATGGGTTTCGGGCACCGCCTGCCGCGATGTCGCGGTGTTGACCACCGGGGCGGACAGGCGTTCTGCCAGACGGATCAGTTGCGCTTCGGCGTCCGAGTAGACCGCGCCGCCGCCGACGAGAATCGCCGGCCGCGCGGCCGCGCGGAGCAGCCCGACGACCTGCTCGACCTTCGTCGGGTCGGGCCAGGTCCGGTGCATCGGCGCGCGTACTTCGATCGGTTCGGGAACCGGCGTATCGCCGATGTCTTCGGTGGAAACGTCGATCGGGATGTCGACCTGCACCACGCCAGGATGACCCGTTACCGTTTCCCGAAGTCCGCGACGCACGGCGTCTACCGCCTGATCCGGACGCTCGACGCGGGTCTGCCACTTGAGGACGTCGGACAGCGGCGTCAGCACGTTCATCGTCTGCCACCAGCCGCGCTCCATGGCGCGTTTCTCCTGCGTTGCGCTGAAGACGAACATCGGCGTGGAATCGAGGGCCGCCGAGGCGATCCCGGGACTGGCGGCAAGGAGGCCCGACGCGCCGTGAACCAGCAGGACGCCGGGCTTGCCGGTGAGGCGCGCCGTGGCTTCTATTATTGCGGCAGCCGTGTGTTCGTGTCGGACGCCCACGAAGCGAATGTCGTTCCGCTGGCCCAGGGTCGCGGCATAGGGGGCCGCCGTCGATCCCACCATGCCGGAGATATAGCTCACCCCGGCGCCGGCGAGCTGATCGAGGACGGCTTCGTATACTTTCATGATCTATCCTTGCGCGGCGGCGCCGTTCTTTTCCCCAGCCCGTTTCATACTGCTCGTTGGCATTCCGTCAGGAGAGCCGGCGAGATCCGGCCGGCGGATCAGCCAAGACGAAGGCGAAATAGTGCTCGCCTCGCGTCGTAACTGTTATCTGCGCCGACGTCGTTTCACAAGCAGGCCGAATACCGCGGCGATGAAGGCGGCGGATCCGGGTCCGGATAGCTCTGCCGTTTCGACTGCTACGTCGTCGATGAGCAGGCCGGATCCGATCGCGACGTCGCCGACGTCGGTTATGCCGATGGACAGCGTATAAATGCCGCCCGCGCCAAATGTATGGCTGAACAGTGAGAAGCCGGTTTCCCGGCTGAAGCTGGCGGACGGGTTGTTCGGCGAAACCGGGGATGTCGTCGAAAAGACATCTGCGAGGGCCGCGAACACGTCGTCGCCGCCCGCCGCAGTGAGGGAGACAAAGGCGAAATCGTTGGCATCGAGGTCGTCTTCGTCTGTCAAGAAATTAAAGGCAAAGGACAATGTTTCGCCTGCGGTTGCACTGAACGTCGTCTGGATCGCCGATCCTTGAATCGCTGCTTCCGCGCCGGAACCGGGGATGGACGCAGACAGTGCGGTCAGGCTCCCCGCGGGGCGGCTGATGAAACTTTCCAGCGATTTAGCGGAAACGGCATTTACGCCAGAAAACGGTGACTCGGGCTCCAGTCCCTGGTCGGTGCTGCGCGTTGTCAAAAGCGCCTGGAAGGAACCGCTGTTCGGGGCCGTCCCGAAGGCTGCTGTCTGGATGCTGACATCCCCGCTGCTTGACCAACCCGCGAGCGTGCCGGTTTCGAATCCGCCGTTCACCGGCATTGCCGCCGCGGACATCGAAAATGCGATCAGAAAAGCACCGGACGAAATGCAGGCCAGCCTGTTTCGTATCTTTGCAAGGCGCGGATTTTGCAGATTTCTCGAAAATTTCATTGCGCGGTATTCCTTTCTTGTTTTTGCGTGATCCGGGGCCGTTTCTACGCCAATAAGGCTATATCGGAGAGTGGCGCGTTCCGGTTTGCCATTCCCGTTTGCCGGTGAATTGTCCGCCTGCTATACCGCCGCCAACGACTAGCAGCAGGTAAATTCATTGAAAATCGTTTGTCTCGACATGGAGGGCGTGATCGCGCCGGAGATCTGGATCGAGCTTGCCGAGCGCACCGGAATAGACGATCTGCGCCGCACGACGCGCGACGAGCCCGATTACGACGTGCTGATGAACTACAGGCTCGATATTCTCGCCCGGGAAGGGCTCGGGATCGAGGCGCTGCAGCCGATCATCGACGGGATCGAGCCGTTGCCGGGCGCCGTTGCCTTTCTCGACGAACTGCGCCGCGACTATCAGGTCGTCATTCTGTCCGACACGTTCTACGAGTTCGTCGGGCCGCTGATGGTGAAGCTCGGCCGTCCGACGCTGTTCTGCCATCGTATCGTCATTGACGATGCTGGCCGGCTGTCGGGCTACGAGCTGCGGCTGGACAATCACAAGCAGGCGGCGGTAGACGCATTCCGCAAGCTGAACTTCACCGTCTACGCCGCTGGCGATTCCTATAACGACACGCGAATGCTCGGCGCGGCGGATGCGGGTTTCCTGTTCCGGCCGCCGCAGAACCTGATCGACGAATTCCCACAGTTTCCCGTCCATACGGACTATGACACTCTCATTGCCGCCTTTGCGGAGGCGGACGCCCTTTCCTCGACGCCGGAGCGTTCTATTTCTGCGGGGTAGGGGAATCTCATGAGCCCACCTGACATCATCGGCGCGGCGCCGCGCCGCAACAGCGTCCCTGTCGACGTCGGCGGCGTCGTCATCGGCGGCGGTGCGCCCATCGTCGTCCAGTCGATGACGAACACGGACACGGCCGACGTCGAGGCGACCGCAAAGCAGGTCGCCGAGCTGGCGCGCGCGGGTTCGGAAATCGTCCGCGTCACGGTCGACCGCGACGAGGCGGCGAAGGCGGTGCCCCATATCCGCGACCGGTTGATGCTGATGGGGCTGGATGTCCCGCTGGTGGGCGACTTCCACTATATCGGGCACAAGCTGTTGTCGGCAAACCCTGCGTGCGCCGAGGCGCTCGCCAAGTACCGCATCAATCCCGGCAATGTCGGTTTTCGCGAAAAGCGCGACACGCAGTTCTCGCAGATGATCGAGATCGCCAACCGGTACGAGAAGCCGGTGCGGATCGGGGTCAACTGGGGTTCGCTCGACCAGGAGCTGCTGACACGGCTGATGGACGAGAATGCATCGTCCGATGCGCCCAAGGAAGCGACGCAGATCACACGCGACGCGATGGTGATGTCCGGGTTGCTGTCCGCCGAGCGGGCCGAGGAACTCGGTATGCCGCGGGAGCGTATCATCATTTCGGCCAAGGTCTCCGCCGTGCAGGACCTTATCGCCGTCTACCGCGATCTCGCGGCGAAGTGCGACTATGCGCTGCACCTGGGGCTGACGGAGGCCGGGATGGGCACCAAGGGCGTCGTCGCGTCCTCGGCGGGAATGGGCATCCTGCTGCAGGACGGCATCGGCGATACGATCCGCATTTCGCTGACGCCGGAACCGGGCGGCGACCGCACGCGGGAGGTGATCGTTGCGCAGGAGCTTCTGCAGGTCATGGGCCTGCGCTCTTTCGTGCCGCTTGTCGCGGCCTGTCCCGGCTGCGGGCGCACGACCTCCACCGTCTTCCAGGAACTCGCCCAGCAGATCCAGGGGCATATTCGCGACAGCATGCCCGACTGGCGGGAAAAATATCCCGGGGTAGAGGAACTCAATGTCGCCGTGATGGGCTGCATCGTGAACGGCCCCGGCGAGTCCAAGCACGCCGACATCGGCATCAGCCTGCCCGGCACCGGCGAGGAACCGGCCGCGCCTGTATTTATCGACGGGGAAAAGCGGATGACGTTGCGGGGTCCCCGGATCGCCGACGAATTCCGCGAGATCGTCGAGGATTACGTCGAGAAGCGCTACGGCGGCGCGTCTGCGTCCGTGACGGCCTGATCCCCCGCCCATGTTCATCCAGACAAAAGCACTCGACGATCCGTCGCTGATGAGCTTCGAGCCCGGCGAGGCGGTCCTCGCCGCCGGCGCCGAGGGTGTCGCCGAGGCGGAAGCAGCCGCCGTTTCGCCGCTGGCGCGGCGTCTGCTCGCGATCGAGGGGATCGAGGGCGTCGCGCTCGGGCGGGACGATCTGACGCTGCGCAAGGCGGACGGCGCCGAATGGTACATCCTGAAGCCTTCGGTCCTCGGCGCCATCATGGAGCATTATGCGAGCGGCGAGCCGGTTATGGCGGAGCCTGCCGTCGTCGACATCATCGACCTTCTGAACGATCGCATCCGGCCGGCGATCGAGGATTACGGCGGGGAGGTCCTGTTCAAGCGCTTCGAGGACGGAACGCTGACACTCGAGTTGATCGGCGGCGGCGGCGCGCAGAAGCGCAAGATGATGACCAACATCATCACCCATCATGTCGACGCGGTGCAGGACGTCGTCTGGATCGGCGATGCGCCGCGGGCCGACATTCCCGACTGGGTGTTCAACGGCGACGGCAAGAAGCCCGAAGGCCCGGAGGCGGAGGCCGTTCTCCGGTTGCTCGACGAACGGATCAATCCTGCGGTCGCGGCGCATGGCGGCCGCATCACGCTGATCGACGTGACCGACCATGTCGCCTACGTGCGGATGGAAGGCGGGTGCCAGGGCTGCTCGGCGTCGGCGGTGACGCTGCAGCAGGGCGTGCAGAACGCGATCCTCACCGAGGTCCCCACCATCCAGGGCGTCGTCGACGTCACCGATCACGCCTCCGGCGAGAATCCGTTCTTCGGCTGAATCACTCGGCGCAGACATCGCGCCGTCCTCGCCGTATGATCGGGCGTGCCCTATTCAACCGGGAGGTGTCGAAATGGCGTTCTATCCGCTCATGCGTCCGATAGTACCCGATCCGTATCCGGGCGAGTTCGAAAGCGTCACCGATTTCGTTTACGAGAGCAGACTGGCATTGGCGCGCGAGCCCGATGCGCTGGAAAACGCCGCGCGCGCCAAGGTCTCCTATATCGTCGACGAGGATTACACCGTCTCCTTCAAGGTCGACGGCGTTCGGCGATCCGTGACGGTTCCCCGCGGCATGCTGACCGACCTGGCATCGGTGCCGCGCGCCGCCCGTAGCATCGTAGGTCGCGTCGGCCCGCATCTAGAGGCCTCCATCGTCCACGACTATCTCTATGTCGCCTGGCAGCTTTTCGACGGGCGCGAGCCGCGCAAGATCGATTACAAGTTCGCCAATGCGGTGATGTATGCCGGCATGGATGCCGCCGACGTGTCCTGGCTGGAGAAGACGGCCGTAAAGGTCGCCTTCGCCGCGCCGGGCATTTCGTGGGGCGTTTTCAAGAGCCGGGACGACGGGCGCGACGGAAAGAGCCTTTTCGTGGATTTGAGTCAGCCGTCGGCGACTAGGTTCGCGTGAGGCCGGCGCGGGACCTTCCCGTTCATCGAGGACTCGGTTAGGGTCCCGGCATACGGACGGCTGAAGCGCTCCCGATGACGCAGGATACGGGACGACGGTTTATCTACATCACCACAGACGGGCCCGACGAGGCGCGCGCCATCGGCCGTGCGCTGGTCGAGGCGCGGCTGGCGGCGTGCGTGAACATTCTCGACCCGATGGCGTCGCTGTACTGGTGGGAAGGGGAGGTCCGGGAGGGGCGGGAGACCGTTCTGATCGCCAAGACCACCGCGGAACTCGTCGCCGCGTTGACCGAGAAGGTCAGAGCGCTGCATTCCTACGACTGTCCGTGCATTGTCGCGTTGCCGATCGAGGGCGGCAATTCCGCGTTCCTCGAGTGGATCGGCGCGCAAACGGTTCGCGACGTCGACTAGCGAACGGGCGGCTGGCCCGTTGCGTTCCATTTCCGCAGCAACGCCTTGACCCGTTCCCGGTAGTCGGGGTCGTTCACGATGCGCTCGAGGTCGATCTGATCCGGGTTCCGGGGAAGATCTGCGGCCTGGTCCGGACGGTCGTCCCCGTGCCCCTGTGCAATGAGAAGCTGGTTTGCCATGGCTGACATACTGATCGTCGTCTGTGGCGGGAGTGGGGCGCAATTAAGGCAATTTCAGGGCGCGTTAACTTTTTAAGTGTTTGAAAAATCATTATAAATACGGGACGAGTGCGGTTTCGGCCTCATCCCGCTATGATCGCGGACCCGAACGATCCGCCCGACAGATGACCGCAGACGCCAGACGCCCCGCCAGAACCGCGCTCCTGTTCGCAAATGTCGCCCACTTCTACAGCCATGTTTTCATGCTGCTGTATGCGACTGTGGTGCTGGCCCTGGAGACGGAGTGGGGACTTCCCTATGGCGAGCTTCTGGCGCTGTCCGCGGTCGGGTTCATCCTTTACGGCGTAGCCGCGCTGCCGGCCGGCTGGATCGCCGACTGCTGGAGCGCGCCCGGCATGCTCGCGGTTTTCTTTTTCGGGACGGGCGGTGCGTCGCTTGCCACCGGCTTCGCAACGGGACCGCTCGGGATCGCTGCGGGCCTCGCGGCGATCGGGCTGTTCTCGTCGATCTATCATCCGGTCGGCACCGCCTACGTGGTGGCGAACGCGGAATCGCGCGGCAAGGCGCTCGGGGTCAACGGCGTGTTCGGGACCGCCGGAATTGCCTGTACGCCGCTGATCGCAGGCGGGCTGACGGCGCTTCTCGGATGGCGCGCGGCTTTCCTGGTGCCCGCCGCCTTGTGCATCGCGACCGGGATCGCTTTCCTGTTCGTCGTCCGCGGTCTGAGATCGGACGGGTCGGAGAAGAAGGTCGCTGTCGATGCCGGGATTCCGCGGACGCAGGCGATCCGGGGGCTGGCCGTCCTCGGCGTAACGGTCCTGTGCGTCGGGCTGCTCGCCCAGGCCCATACGGTGGTCCTGCCCAAGGTGTTCGCCGTGCGTGCGCCCGAAGCGGTCGCGTACGCCGGGCTGATCGGGGCGGGCGGGCTCGCGTCCGTCGCGCTCGCGATCGGTGCGCTCGGCCAGCTCGCCGGGGGCTGGCTTGCGGATCGTTTCCGGCTTACCTGGGTCTATCCCGGCGTCTATGTCGGGTTCGTGCCGGTCGCGATCGTTGCGGCGAATGCCTCGGGCCTGCCCTTGGTCATCGTCGCGGGCCTCGTCATGTTCCTGATCACCTCGTCGCTCCCGGCCGAAAACAGCCTTGTCGCCCGTTACTGCCCGGCCCGCTGGCATGCGACGGCCTACGGCACCAAGTTCGTTCTCGGGCTCGGAGTCTCCGCGCTGGCGATTCCTGCAGCGGGAATGATCTACGATGCGACCGGCGGGTTCTGGTGGATGTTCGTCGCGATGGCGGCGATCGGCGCCCTGGTCATTCTGGCGGGACTGTTACTGCCGAGGGCCGGCGAAACGGCCGGGTCGCCGCCGGCCGCGCCGCAACCGGTGGCGAGCCCGGCGGAATAGGGGAAACGGAGAGTAATGACCGTAAGAATCAAGAGCCTCGATCATCTCGTCGTCACGGCGAGCGACCTGCAGGCGACCATCGACTTCTACACGCGCGTCCTCGGGATGGAGCATGTG
>JAYQUR010000068.1:0-12853 GCA_038148075.1 Alphaproteobacteria bacterium
TTCCTGAACAACACCGGCCTCGGCGGCTGGCTGGTGGATTCGTCGCGGTCGTTCGACATGGCAGGCGTGCTCGGCGCGATTATCGTCACGACCCTGATCGGCGTCTTCCTGATGGGTCTTGTCCGCCGTCTCGAGACGCGCTTCGCCGCCTGGCGCGGTGCGGAAAGGTGAGGGTGCGATGACCGCCGTTCCCGCCGCCGCAACTCCGGCCGCACCGCCCGACGCACCGCCGCGCTCGCTCTATGCCCGCCTGACTGCGTCGCGGCTGCTGGTGAAACTGTTCTTCGGATTTCTCATTCTCGGCGCATGGGAAGTCGGCGTGCGCAACTTCGCCGCGCCGTTCGTCGCCCGGCCGATGCGCATCGCGGAGATGGTGCCGCAGGTGTTGTCCGACCCGGCCTACTGGGAAGCGACCTGGTCGACGCTGTGGGCGGTGATCGTCGGGCTGGTGATCGCGATGTTCGCCGGCACGCTGATCGGACTCCTGATGGGCCGCGTCCGCGCCGCAGACCGCATGCTCGATTTCTACGTCAACGGTTTCTATATGATGCCGATGATCGCGGTTCTGCCGCTGCTGACCGTCTGGTTCGGCTATTCCGAAGAAGCGCGGCTCGCCACTGTCGTGTTCGCGGCGCTGTTCTCGGTTGTCATCAACGTCTCGGACGGCGCGCGGTCGGTGCCGCGCGAATTCATGGAGGTCGCGCGGGCCTACAGAACGCCGGGGCGCGTGATCTGGTTCGACATCACGCTGATGTCGGCACTACCGTACCTGATTGCCGGCATCCTGCTGGCCGCCGGGCGCTCGCTCGTCGGTGCGGTGCTTGCCGAGATTTTCGCCTCGATCGAGGGGCAGGGGATGTACATCCTCGCGAACGCCCGTGCATTGCAGCAGAACGAGGCCGTCGTCGGCGTGCTGATGCTTGCCGGCTTCGGCATCGGTTTCGATGCCTTGATGAACTGGGTGCTGAGGCGCTGGTTCCCATGGTACAGGCGCGACGAAGCGAAAAACGACTGACGACGGCATATCATTCGACTTGCCAGGCGGCAGACGTTCGGCCATGACATTTCCCGATGGCATCTCCTACCTCTGCGGCGCCGACCGGCGACGCTTCCGGCAACTATCTGACGCGGCTCCCGCCCAACCTGCGCGGCATTGTCTGGCTGAGCGTCGGTGCGTTCCTCTTCTCGGTCGTCGACGTTTTCGTGAAATCGCTGGGCGGACGGTTCGATCCGCTGCAGATCTCGTTCTTCAGATACAGCTGCGGGCTGATCTTTCTCATTCCGCTTTTCCTGAAGCTCGGAATCGGCAATCTCGGCACGACACGTCTGCCGACGCACATCCTGCGCATGTGCCTCGCCTTCGTGGCCCAGTTCGGGATCTTTGTCACCGTGATCCACATGCCGCTCGCGGATGCGACGGCGTTCATGTTCTCGAAGCCGCTGTTCACGACGCTGGTCGCCGTGTTCGTGCTGTCCGAGGCGGTGAGCGGGCGGCGCTGGACGGCGACGATCGTGGGCTTCATCGGTGTTCTGGTCCTCGTACGGCCCGGCGCGGGGGCGATCGATCCCTACGCGTTGGTCGCGATCGGAGCGTCCTTCACTTTCGCCTGCGCGAATGTCCTGATCCGGGTGCTGTCGAAGACCGAACCGACGGGGCGCATCCTGTTCTATTACCATGTGGGCGGCGTGATCGTGTTCGCGCTTCCGGCGTACTGGACCTGGGTGACACCGGTCGGCATCGAATGGCTCAAGATGGTGGGTATCGGCGCGCTGACGACGGTGGGCGTGTTCTGCTACATGCGCGCATTCGCAGTGGGCGAGGCGAACGCGGTCGGCCCGGCCGAGAACCTGCGCCTGATCTACGCCGCCCTGTTCGGCTTCTTCCTGTTCGGCGAGGTGCCGTCGATCTGGACCGCCGCGGGCGCCGCGATCATCGTCGGCGCGACGTATTATATTGCCCGCGTCGAAGCGCGCGGCGGGCATTGATCCGCGGCGGCAGGGTCGATACCGTACGTTTTTGCACTGCAACACGGAGATACCGATGGCCGAGACGGCGATTTTCGAACCCGGCGGATACCGCTACGTCCGCGGCCCGTTCCAGTATTCCGGCGGGGCGGCCGCGGAAAACGGGTTTGCGATCGAGCGCGTGCGTTTCGCGACGCCGGTAGCGCTTGAAGAGGGCTTCAAGCGGATCGAGGCGCATCTCGACTCCATCGGCCGGCCCTACACGTCGTTCTGCGCCTGCGAATTGCGCTCTCCCGCGCCCTTTACCGAGCAGGGGTTCGTCGATTTCAACCGTATCTATGTCGGCACGCTGGAACGCTGGGGCATCTTCAGAAACGACGAGAACCCCGTCGCGCGCTCGAACGTGTGCCCGGAGATCGGCGGACCTCCCGTCCCGAGCTTCCAAGCGTTCAGCTATACCGTGCCCGCGACCGGCGCGGAGGCAGGGCCGAGCTTCGTGATCGCCGGCTCCGGCGAGGCGCCCGAAGGGCAGGGGCCGTACGAAGAGCGCATCATCCGCCTCGGCGAGACCACGCCCGACGCGATGAAGGACAAGGCGCTTTACGTGCTCGGCGAGATGGAGCGGCGCATGGGCGCGCTCGGCGTCGGCTGGTCCGATGCGACCGTGACGCACGCCTACACCGTCCACGATATCCATACCTTCCTGCCCGGCGAGATCGTCTCGCGCGACGCGGCGCGGGCGGGCCTCACCTGGGTCTATGCCCGGCCCCCCGTCGTCGGGCTCGAATACGAAATGGATGTGCGCGGCGTCTATACCGAACGCGTCGTCGCGGGCTGAGGGGCGAGACGTATCGATGAAAAAGATCCGGACCTATCACGCGGCGCTGGCGATCCTGACGGCGCTCGCCTGGCTGTCGGGGGATTTCGGCGCGATTCACGACTGGCTCGGCTATGCGGTCGGCGTGATCATCCTGTTCCGGATCCTGTGGGGATTCTTCAACCCGCGCCAGCTCGGCCTGAACCAGTTCTACCCGCAATTCAAGGGAATGACGGCGGAGAACGCCATGCGCCACCCCGCCGTCAGCCGCACCCTAATCCTGGGGGTGGCGCTCACCGTTGCGGGGGCGACGGGAACCGGCGTGATGCTCGTTTTCGGGATCGGCGGTCACGAAGTGATGGAAGAGCTGCACGAGGCGGTTTCGAACCTCGTCTTCCTGTTCGTCGCGCTGCACGCGTTCTACCTGCTGGTGTTCCGCACCCCGCTCGCGAAATTCATGCTCTATCGCGACACCGGCCGTTAAGCTGCGGCGGCCGGGCCTCCGAATATGGATCAACCCGGCAGTCGTCCCGGCTTGCCTGATCCTCCCGATTGGACCACGCTACAGGCACTGCGATTCCGGACGGTGCGGTATCGCGGCAACAGCAGGGAGCGAAACAATGAAACCCATACGCGTACTCGGCGCGGCCGTCCTCGCGGTCGGCGCGCTTCTGACCCAGCCGGCGGCTTCGGACGTTCTGTCCGACAAATACGCCGGCAAGACTGTCACACTCATCTACGGCTAAGGCGCCGGCGGCACGTACGGCAAGACGTCGCTGCTGATCAGCCGTCATCTCGGTAGCCACATTCCGGGCAACCCGACCGTCATCACCAAGTCGATGCCGGGCGCCGGCGGCCTGAAGTCGGCCAACTACGCCTATAACGCCATGCCGAAGGACGGTCTCTTCCTCCTGATGCCGCCCGACATGTCGATGGTTTCGCAGGCGCTTCAGCCCGACAAGGTGAAATACGACGCGCGCAACTTCACCTGGCTCGGCCGCGTGTTCGGCTCGAACACGCTGATCGCGATCCGCGCCGACACAGGCGTCAAGTCGATCCAGCAGGCCATGAAGGAAGAGGTCATCATGGGCTCGACGGGCCGCGGTTCGCCCACTTTCATCGTCAGCGCGCTCTCGAACGGCTTGCTCGGCACCAAGTTCAAGATCGTCATCGGCTACAAGGGCTCGGCCCGGACCAAGCAGGCGATGGAGCAGGGCGAGGTGAAGGGTATCTCGCTTGCCTGGGCGTCGTGGAAGAACGACAAGCTGGCGTGGTTCAAGAGCAGTCCGCCCTTCGCCATCGGCCTTGCGATGAGCGGTCTCGAACGGTCCAGGGACTGGCCCGATCTGCCGCTGATCCAGGAGCTGACCAAGGATCCAGATTCGATCGCGGCGGCGGAACTGGTCGGCACGTCGAGCCTGATCGGCCGCGGCGTGGCGCTGCTTCCGGGCGTGCCGAAGGAACTGGTCGCGCCGTTGCGGGCCGCGTTCTGGAGCATGGCAAACTCGAAGGAATTTCTCGCCGATGCCGAGAAGTCGAAACTCCCGATGCTTCCGATGAAGGGCGAGGATATCCAGAAGACCGTCAACCGCATCCTCGGGATGTCGCCGACGGCGATCGCCAAGGCGCAGAAGGCGATCTTCGGCAGCTGATCCGCGCCGAACCGAAGACCGAAAATGGCGGCCCGGGTGACCGGGCCGCCTTATTTACGTTCCGGGCCGTCGGCTATTTGTACTTTGTCGCGGCATCGGTGAGTTTGTCGAGCGCGCCCGTCATCATGCCGATCTGCTTCGCGGCGGCGCCGGCGCCGTGACGTTCCGCAACCCAGCCCGGCTTGGTGTAGATCAGCCAGACTTTGCCTGCTTCGTCCTGTAGGGCGACGACCTTCATCGGCAGGTCGATGGCCGCGGTCTGTGCGGCGGTCATCACGGGGGTTCCGAGCTTCGGATTGCCGAAGAGCAGCAGTTCCGTCGGCCGCAGCGTGAGACCGACCCGGGCCGCGTTCGCAGCGTGATCGAGCCGCGCGACGATGCCGATGCCGCGCTTCTTGAGGATGCCCTCGAGCCGGTCGATGGTGGTCTTGACGTCGAAATCGCTCGGTTTGCGGACGAGGCCGTCGTCCGCCTGCGCGGCGAGGGGCAGCAACGCCAGCGCCAGCGCGAGAAGAAGTCGTTTCATGACATCCCTTTCAGTGTCGTGCATCCGGCCGCGGCCAGGAGCGGCGGCGGGCGAATTATAGCGGTCCGGCAGGGAGGACGTCGGGGCTACGGAGTAAACTTTTCGTCAGCGGCGGCGGGCGGCGAGCGCGAACGCGGCAAGGGCGAGAAATACCGCGCCGCCGGGGGCAGGCAGGGTGACCTCGCCGAAGACGAATTCGGTTACGAGCCCCCGGTTGTCGAAGCCGCCGCCGAAATTCTGGGCGCGGCTCATGATTCCGCCGTTGTTCTGGTCTTCCTGGAACAGTGCCCCCGTCGGACCGCCGCCCGCCGTGACGTTGATGTCGATCAGCAGGTCGCCGAGCGACGGGTCGTAGGCAAAGGCGGTCCCGAGGAACGACAGAACCGGATCTATCGCGCCGCTCAGCGTGGAGACCGTGAAAAGCTGATTGTCGGCGCCGAGGTTGGAGTCGAGGTTGAATGACTCGTTGATCGTGTTGACGCCCAGCGGTGTGGTCGACAGGCTGACCGTATAGGTCGCGCCGGTGTACTCGCGATTCAAGTCTATCGACGATTGGGCGGCGAAGAAATTGAGCCCGGTGATGACGACGGCGCCGGAAAAGTTGCCGGCGGCATACACCTGCTGGTAGCGGTCGCCGCTGTTGCTGCCGAACGGAAACGCGTTGCCCGAGGTCGTGCTGTCGGCAACGCCCACCACCAGGGCAGATGCGGGAGACGCCGCAGCCAGCAGAAAGGCCGCCGCTGCGCTGCGGAAGAGGTATCTGAAAGTCGGTGCCCGGACAGAACGCATAAAACTACGCCTCGATGCCTGCGCGACTGGCGCCGCTTCGGTCTTTTTACCACGAAGGGCCGGCTTGCGACGACCGGAATTGCCGTCGGGAGCGCGCAGGCGTTAAGGTTAACGACCGGTATCCAATGGGGTAGAGCAATGAAGATCGACGGGAGCTGCGTCTGCGGCAGCATCACCTACGAGGCGGATGTCGACGAGGACGACGTCTCGCTGTGCAACTGCACGGACTGCCAGAAGTTCTCGGGTTCCGCGTTCCGCGTTGGCGTGCTGACCGACGACAGCCGGTTCGCGCTGAAAAGCGGGAAACTCAAGGAGTACGTCAAGACGGCGGAAAGCGGCGGGCGCCGCGTTCAGGCTTTCTGTCCGGACTGCGGGACGCACCTCTATTCGACGTCTGAGGGGAGCGGCCCGAAGGTGCTGCGCCTCCGGACGTCCACCGCCAATCAGCGCAACAGTCTGGTCCCGAAGAAGCAGGGCTGGATGCGGTCCGCGCAGCGCTGGTTGGCCGATCTGCCCAGCTTGCCGGGCGTCGACAAACAGCATTAGCCGCATCCGGCGGCAGCAGGAAAGAGGGGGGCGCCATGGCAAGACCGCCAGAGAGAACGACGACGGGACTGTGGGACCGATTACGCGGCGCCCTGTCCCGCCGCGAACCCGCACGCGAGCCGGCGGCGCCCCCGAGGCGGGAGCCGCCGGCCCCGCCGCGGGAAGATCCCCGCGGTTCCGCACGTGACGATCCGCGCGCGGACGGCCGCGAAGATCCCGGGCGACCGGAGCCCGGCGCGGGCCGTTTGCCCGACCGCCCAGACGACGGTCCCGCCGGACCGCGGCCGGACCGTGCGGCGTCCGATCGCATGCCTGTTTACGACAGCCGTCCGAGGGTGCTGATCAGGGGGACGTTCGACGTCAGTTCGCGGCTGTCCGAGTTTCGCGTCGACGAACGTGCAAACCGACCGATGCGATGTGCGCTGACTTTCACGACCAGCCCCGACTCTTTGCTGAACGGCGGGTCGGTCCGGTTCGGCGATGAAGTGGAGGTATTGATCGGCGCGCCCGAGGTGCGGCTATTCAAGGGAATCTTGCTGTCCGTCGGGATCGCCCGGAAGGACGGAGGCGACCGGCAGGCCGAGATCGTCGCCTGCGATCGGCTCGTTCAAATGGAATACAGCCGAAAGACCCGCGGTTTCGAGGATTCGGACGTGGACTCGATTTTGACCAATCTGGCGTCCGAACACTCTTTCTCCGCCGAAATTTCGGTCGCGTCGCCGTCGATGAAGCAGCAGGTGCAGGCGAACGAGACGGACCTTGAATTCGCGGCGCGGATGGCGGAAGCGGTCGGCGCGGAAATCTGGATAGACGACCGGGAATTCTACGCCGCTGCGTGGCACGACCGCCCCGGGACGACGATCCAGATCGACGCCGGCACGGCGTTCGACGACTTTTCCGTCGCCGCCGACCTTAGAGGCCAGCCGGAAGCGGTGGATGTCAGGGGTTGGGACGCGCTCCACGGCGAGACCGTCTCGTCGGTTGCGGACGACGTTTCGGGCCAATCTCAATCGGGAAGGCCGGCGGCGGATATCCTGCAGCAGATCGGCCTCGCCGCCGGGTCCGCCTCCGTCGTTCACACGGGAGCGTAGGACGGGTCGGAAGCGGCGGCCCGCGCTGCCGCGCGCTTTTCGTCGGCCGCGCGGCGCTTTGCCGGTTTGAAAGCGGACATGAGCGGCAATCCGACCATTCGCATCGGCGCGGCGCTCCTCGTAAACGGCGTACCCGAAGCGTTCGTCGGGCGGTACCGCGTGGATGGAACCGTCCATGCCTATTCGCCGGCGGAAGGATACAGAACCTCGATCGAGGCCTCGCGCCCGGTCTACGAAGGAAGGTGATCAAGATGGACAATATCGAGACGCTCGGCGGCGCGCGCGACCGCGCCGCGACGGGGTTAGGCGGCAACTTCTACGGCGTGTATCCGGCGATCGCCGAAGACATCGCCGACCCGGAAGGTCAGGCCAGGGTGAAGGTGCGGCTTCCGTGGGCGGACGCTGGCGGATCGAATGCCGAAATCTGGGCGCGTTTCGCGACGATGTCCGCCGGCGACGAGTCAGGGACCTTCTTCCTTCCCGAAAGAGGGGACGAGGTGCTGGTCGCGTTCGAAGCGGGCGACATGCGCCGCCCCTATGTGATCGGCGCACTGTGGAACGGCAATCGCCGGCCGCCGGAATCCGTCTCCGACAACGAAAGCAGCGACGTCCGAAGCATCAGCAGCCCGTCGGGTCTGCGCATCGAGATGAACGAAGCCCAGCAGCGCGTCGTTATCGAGACGCCCGGCGGACAGCGGCTCGAACTGTCGGACAACAACGGCGGACGGTTTCGGTACCAGGACGGCTCCGGCGTGACCGTCACGGCACGGAACGGCAAGGTAACGATCTCTGCGCCGTCGGAGGTGGAAGTCTCGGCTTCGAAAGTCGAGCTCAACGCCGGTCAGGTCGATATCCAGTCCGGCCTCTGCAAGGTAAGCGGTGTCGTCCAGTGCGACACGCTGATTACCAACTCCGTCGTCAGCGCGGGCTATACGCCAGGCGCCGGCAACATCTGGTGAGGCTCGCGCTCGGTGTCGCGGTGCTGCTCGCGGTCGCCGGTGCGGCGGGCGAGTGCGCGGCGCGGATTCTCGAATTCGGCCCGTTGCGCGGGCTCAAGACGCCGTCGGCTGCGGCACGCATTGCGGCGCCCGGCGACGTGGTCAGGATCGATGCCGGCACCTATCGCGACTGCGCCGTCTGGCGGACGCCGGACCTGACCATCGAGGGCGTCGGCGGCTACGCCCATGTCCGGGACACCGTGTGCGACGTCAAGGCGATCTGGGTGTTCTATGCGTCACCCGTGCGCATCCGGCACGTCCGGTTCTCCGGCGCCAGCTCCGTCCGCCGCAACGCCGCCGGCATTCGCTGGGAAGGGAACGGCTTGCTGGTCGTCGAAGACGGATGGTTCGACGGCAACCAGATGGGCATCCTGACGCACAACCAGGAAGCGTCGCGGCTGGTCGTCGACCGCAGCCGGTTCGACCGCAACGGCGATTGCGAGAAGTTCTGCGGCCATGCCGTCTATGCCGGCTTCATCGGCTCGGCGACGGTCCGGGAATCGACTTTCACCGGTCACCGTTTCGGCCACAGCATCAAGTCGCGCGCTCTGGTATCTGAGATCGTCGGAAACCGCATCGGCGATGGGCCGGGCGGGACGTCGAGCTACGCGATAAACCTTCCGAACGGGGGGACCGCGATCATCCGGCGGAACGTGATCGCGAAGGGACCCGGGTCCGACAATCCGTTCTGCGCGATCTGCATCGGCGAGGAAATCGCACCCCCCGGCGAGCCTGTCGGCGCGGCCGGGCGCGCGAACCCGAGCCGCGGTATTCGCATCGAAGGAAACTATTTCACGAACGGAACGGGGAACCCGGATACGGCCTTCGTCTGGAACCGCAGCCCCCACACGGTGTCGCTGTCCGGGAACAGCCTGTCCGGGCCCGGCATCCGCTATGTCGCCGGACCGCGGCCCGAGCTGGAGAAGAAGAAGGATGCGGGCGGCAAGAAATAGCGCGTCGGCGGAGCCTGAGCGGCGCAGCTAGGCGTTTCGCGCCTTTTCCATCTCGGCCACCACCCGGTCGCGTTCCTCGGCTTCCGCCTTCGTCATTCCCCAGGTCGGCGGGATCTTCAGGTACTCGTCCTCTTCCGGCGTATTGGTCCGGCCGAGCACTTTGTTTCGGTGGGGGAACCGCCCGAATTGCGCGATGGCGTCGCGATGGCCTTTCGCACCTTCCAGCGATTTCGGGTCGTCGAGCGTGGCGTACAGCTCGACCGCGAGATGCTGATCGTCGAGTTCCTCGCTGTGGACCAGCGGCAGAATGAGGAACTGCCGGGGGCGGGCGCTGACCGCCTCGTGATAGCCGCTCTCAAGGCCGTGGCGCGTGACGGTGCGCGCCCTGGCGTCCGCGTCGAAGGCTTTCGGCGTTCCGCGGTAGATGTTGCGGGGAAACTGATCGAGGGAGATCGCCAGCGCAATGCACTCGGCAGGCGTCCCCATCAGATGATCCAGGTCGCCGGCGGCTGCGCGCAGGTGAACGGTTTCGAACCGTTCCGTCAGGATAGCGTCGAATTCGGGCGTCGACTTGAACCACACGTCCTGCTTCTCGATGTCGGCGGTCAGGTCGGTCGTCCCGAACCAGAAGGTCAGGATTTCTTCGGCGATGGGATCCATATGAGAGCGGGTACTCGGCTGGCTGTTACTGCTTGCGGCCGCTTTGCGTCCAGTCATGGTCGGCGATGTCGAAGACGAGGCCGTTCGGGTCCTTGTACTTGGTTTCGGCGTCGACGCCGGGGATGTCGTCGGGGAGCTGCATGAAGAACGTGCCGCCGAGCTCCTTGACCTTCTCGCCGGCGGCTTCCTTGTCGTCGACGACGAAACCCATGTGATGCAGTCCCGCCCAGTCCGGCCCGTGCAGCCCGCCCTTGGTGCCTTCCGGGAAGTGAAGGAGCGTCAGGTTCATCGTCCCGTCCGACAGCATCACCGCGTTGCCGTACTCCGTCTCGACGTCGCAGACGCGGTCGAGTTCGAAAAGCTTCTCGTAGAATGCCGCGGCCTCCTGGAGGTTCGGCACCTGCATTGCGACATGCCGCAATTTGGCCATTGCGATAATCCCCGATTTTCCCTGCAGAGGCTGGCATTGTGCGGCGATCCGGCTAGGCTGTCCACATGCGCATATTGGATATCAGGGAGAAGCCGGTATCGCTGTCGGACCCGATGTCCAACGCCGCGATCAGCTTCCTGCAGATGACTGCGTCCGCCGTCGCCGTCGACATCGACGCGGGCGATCGCGGCACCGTCACGGGTTACGGATTCTCGTCCGTCGGACGCTATGCCCAGTCGGGGCTGATCGCCGAACGGTTCGCGCCGCGCCTGCTGGCGACGGGTAACGTCGAGGGCGCCGATGGCGGGCTCGATCCGGTCCGTGCCTGGGCGGCGATGATGGCGAACGAGAAGCCCGGCGGCGACGGCGACCGGGCGGGGGCGGTCGGCGTGCTCGACATGGCGCTGTGGGATGCGGCGGCCAAGATCGAGAACATCCCGCTCTGGGAACTGCTTGCGGAACGCTACAACGACGACGAGGCGCATGCGCGGGTGCCGGTCTACGCGACGGGCGGTCACTATTATCCCGACGGCGACCTCGACGGGCTGCGGGACGAGGTCAGGCTGTATCTCGATCAGGGCTTCGAGCGGGTGAAGATCAAGGGCGGCCAGCGCGGGCTCGACGACGATTGCCGCCGGATCGAAGCGTGCCTCGAGTTGCTGGGCGGAGACGGCGCGCGGCTCGCGATCGACGTCAACTGCATGTGCTCTACCTCCGAGGCGACCCAGGCGATGGCCGACGCCTACGCGCCCTACGGCCTCGCGTGGATCGAGGAGCCGGGTCATCCGCACGATTTCGAACTGCTGACCGCGCTCGCGGGTTATTACGACGGCGCCATCGCGACCGGCGAGAACCTGTTCTCGATGTCGGAGGCCTACAACCTGATGCGCTACGGCGGGCTGCGGGCCGATCGGGATCTGATCCAGATCGATCCCGCGCTGTCCTACGGCGTGGTCGAGTACGCCAATATCGTGAGGCTGGCCGAGGCGGGCGACTGGCCCCGAGCCCGGATGGTGCCGCATGCCGGACACCTGCTCGCGTTTCATGTCGTCGCCGGTCTGAAACTCGGCGCTCACGAGGTGGCGGCCAGGCCCGATTTCGTGCTCGGCGGCCTGCAGGAGGGCGTCGCCATCGACCGGGGCGAAGCCACGCTGCCGCAGACGCCCGGTATCGGCTTCGAAGCGCATCCGAGGCTGTGGGCCGTGTTGTCCGCGCTGTAGCATCAAGAATTCGATTTCGAGAGAGAACGACAGGGAGAGAGACGAAATGCCGACGAAAGCCATGGCGATCCGCATTCACGAGACCGGCGGGCCGGAAGTGATGAAATGGGAAGAGGTGGAGATAGCCGACCCGGGGCCGGGTCAGGTCCGCCTGAAGCATACGGTCGTCGGACTGAACTTCATCGATATCAACCATCGCGCCGGCACCTACCCGCTGCCGAAGCTTCCCGCGACGATCGGCATGGAAGCGGCGGGCGTCGTCGAGGCGGTCGGCGAGGGGGTGACCGACTTCAAGGAAGGGGATCGGGTTTCGCACTGCATGGCCGTCGGCGCCTATTCGGAACTCATGGTCATCGACGCCGGACGGCTGATCCGCCTCCGCGACCATACGCCCGACGAAGTTGCGGCCGCGGCAACCCTGCAGGGGCTGACGGCGCATTACCTTTTGCACGAATCCTGGAAGCTCGCGGCGGGCCAGACCGCACTGGTGCAGGCGGCGGCCGGCGGGGTCGGGCTCCTGCTGTGCCAGTGGGCGAAACATATCGGCGCCACGGTGCTCGGGACCGTCGGCAGCGACGAGAAGGGAGCCTACGCGGCGGCGCACGGATGCGACCATCCCATCGTCTATACCCGCGACGATTTCGTCGAGAAGACGAAGGAGATCACCGGCGGGCGCGGCGTCGACGTTGTCTACGATGCGATCGGCACGGATACGTTCGAGAAGGGTCTGGGATGCCTCGCCGAGCGCGGCCGCATGGTGAGCTACGGGGTGGCTTCCGGGCCGATCGCGCCCGTCGATCTCCGTGTGCTGCGGCCGCTGTCGGCCTCGATTGCCTGCGGCGGCCTCGGCAATTTCATCAGCAACGCCGAAGAGCGCCAGCGGAATGCCGACGAGCTGTTCGGGCTGATCGCCGCCGGGACGCTCTCGGTCGAGATCAACCAGCGCTACTCGTTGTCCGATGCCGCCACGGCGCATGCAGATCTCGCCGGCCGGAAAACGACCGGATCGAGCGTTTTGACCTTGTAACGGCGAGATCTGAGAAAAGCCCCTTAATCGTTTGATGCTAAACAGAAAATATTATGCTGGAGGGGGCTTTAACCAAGCGATAAGGATCGTGGGAATACGATGTATCGCTGCTGATCGGTAAAATTGTCCGTCGTCAGAACAATTGGGCTAACTGAGCATTTGAGCTAATGGAGGCTTTG
>JAYQUR010000069.1:0-12743 GCA_038148075.1 Alphaproteobacteria bacterium
CACGTCGAGCCCGTGCATCTGGATCTGGTAGTAGTCGTTGTTGAAGACGAGCTCCGCCGGGATCTTGCCTGCGCGGACGATTTCCGCGTCGTGGTAGAGATCGTCCAGGAACATGTTGAGCGCGCGCACCCGCTGCACCGAGCCGCGCGACAGGAGGTCCCACTCTGACGCGGAGAACACCCGCGGGATCACGTCGAACGGGATCAGGCGTTCGTTGCCGCCTTCGCGGCCGTAGACGAGGAACGTGATCCCCATGCGCCGGAAAAGGATCTCCGCCTCTTTCGACTTGCGGTCGAGTTCCCCTTCGGGCAGCGCGTCGAGCCAGGTCGCGATATCGCTGTAGGCATCGCGAATTCCGCCATCGGCGATGCGCATTTCGTCGAAAATTGCGCGGTCAGCCATGGTCAGAGGGTACCGGGTGGGCGTCGCAAGTCAAATGAGCCGCCTGTCACAGAAAGCTGTAGGGGTCGATATCGACCGTGATCCTGACGCCGCCCTTGGGTTTCTGGGAAAATACCCAGCGGCGCAGAACGTCCTGTATATTGGTATCTTTCCGCGTCTGGACAAGTAGCCGGCGGCGATGGCGGCCCCGAATGACCGACAGCGGCGCGGGCGCCGGCCCCAGGACGCGCACGCCGTCGATCCGGGGCGCCGTCCGGCCGAGCGCGGCAGCCGCCGCGTCGACCGCGTCGGCGTCGCGGCCGGCAACCACGATCGCGGCGAGCCGGCCGTAGGGCGGCATGTCGTGCTGGCGCCGCGCAGCCGCCTCCGTCTCGACGAACCGGTCGCGTTCGCCCGAAACCAGCGCTTCCATCACGGGATGCTCCGGTTGCCAGGTCTGCAGCATCACGCGACCCGGGCGGTCGGCGCGCCCGGCGCGGCCCGAGACCTGATGAAGCAGCTGGTAGGTACGCTCGGCGGCGCGCAGGTCGCCGCCGGCGAGCCCGAGATCCGCGTCGACAACGCCGACCAGCGTCAGCAGCGGAAAATGGAACCCCTTGGCCATTATCTGGGTGCCGATCAGAACGTCGATCTCGCGTTCCCTCATCCGCCGGACGAGGTCTAGCGCGTCCGCCGCCTTGTGCACGGTGTCGGACGACATGATCTCGAACCGCGCATCGGGGAACCGCTCGCGCGCCTCCTCCGCCAGCCGCTCGACGCCGGGCCCGCAGGCGGCAAAACGGTCCTCCGCCTCGCAACTGGGGCAGGTCCTGGGCGGCGGCGCGCTATAGCCGCAATGGTGGCACTGGAGCCGGTCCATCAGGCGGTGCTCGACCAGCCAGGCGGTGCATTGCGGGCAGTCGAGCCGATGGCCGCAGGCGCGGCACAACGTCAACGGCGCATAGCCCCGGCGGTTAAGGAACAGCATCGCCTGTTCGCGGCTCTCCAGCGTCGCAGCGACGGCGCGGGCGAGGGTCGGCGAGATCCACGACTGCCGGTCCATCTCCTCCGCCCGCATGTCGATGGCAACGATCTCCGGCAGCCGCGCACCGGCGAAGCGCTCGGGCAGCGAGAGGCGCGAATAACGACCGCGCCATACGTTGTCGACGGTCTCGAGCGACGGCGTCGCCGACGACAGGATTACCGGGAAATCGCCGAGATGCCCGCGCACGACGGCCATGTCGCGGGCGTTGTAGATAACGCCTTCCTCCTGCTTGAAGCTGGGGTCGTGCTCCTCGTCGACGACGATCAGCCCGAGGTCGGGAAACGGCAGCATCAGCGCCGACCGCGCGCCGACGACCAGCCGCGCCTCGCCGCGGACGACCGCACGCCAGTTCCGTCGTCGCACGGCCGCGGGCAGATCGGAATGCCAGACCACCGGCGGTACGCCGAAGCGCTGCTCGAACCGCCCGAGCCAGTCGGCAGTCAGCGCGATCTCCGGCAGCAGCACGATCACCTGGCGGTCGGCCCGGAGCGCGGCGGCGATCGCCTCGAAATAGACCTCGGTCTTGCCGGAGCCGGTCACCCCGTCGAGCAGCGCGACCGAGAAACCGGAATTCACCCGCTCCACGAGATCTGCCGAGGCGGATGCCTGGGCGTCGGACAGCACCGCGCCGGGCCGGTCGGGATCGGGGGTCGGCACGGCGTCTTCCGACGACAGGGCTAGGCGCCGGATTGCGCCCGCATCGGCGAGCCCGCGGATCACCGCGGCCGACGCGTTCGCCGACGCGGCAAGGTCGGCCGCGGCATGCGGTTTTCCGTCGGCGAGCGCGCGCAGCACGCGCTTGCGCGCGTCGGTCAGGCGGAGACCGGGCACGGGCGATTCGGCCGAATCGGGCTCGTCCGTTTCGCCGTTCCCGCCCGCCGCGATGTAGGCAACGGTCGGCTTCGGCGGCTCGAGCGCACGCGGCACGCTCATCGCCATCCGGAGCACGCTACCGAGCCGCGCAAGCGTGTAGGACGCCACCCAGTCTATGAAGCGGCGCAGATCGGCGGGCATCGGCGGCAGATCGAGCACGCCATTGATTTCACGAAGCTTTTGCGCCTCCACATCGCCGCGCGCGGCCCCCCAGACGACGCCGATCGCCGTCCGTCCGCCGAGCGGCACGTCGACGAAACAACCGTCCTCGATCTCCGTATCGGCGGGCACGAGATAGTCATAGGGCGCCACCAGCGGCAGCGGCAGCAGCACGCTGACGGCCGTTCGGCTGGCCCCCGGGGGGCGTGTGGCAAGGCCGTCGTCCATCGGATACACTCTATCGCAACTGCCCGGAACGGCCAATCTGCCGGGTAGAATCGCGGCGGCCCGGAAGACCTTTTCACGAACCTGTCCGTGCGCCGCCCCAACATTTCGAAGGGACAAGATGAAGTTTTTCGTGGACACGGCAGAGGTTGACGAGATCAAGGACCTCGCCTCGACGGGCCTCCTCGACGGGGTGACGACCAACCCGTCTCTGGTTGCAAAATCGGGCCGGAATTTCCTCGAAGTGATCTCCGAGATCTGCGACATCGTCGATGGGCCGGTCAGCGCCGAGGTGGCCGCAACCGACTTCGAGACCATGCTCAAGGAAGGCCGGAAACTCGCCGGGATCGCACCCAACGTCGCGGTCAAGGTGCCGCTGACGACCGACGGTCTCAAGACCTGCAAGGCGTTGTCGGACGCAGGCACCAAGGTCAACGTCACGCTGTGCTTCTCCGCCGGCCAGGCGATCCTCGCCGCAAAGGCGGGCGCCGCGTACGTCTCGCCGTTCGTCGGCCGGCTGGACGACATCAGCCGCGACGGTATGGGCCTGATCGACGAAATCTGCACCATCTACGCCAACTACGAGGATTTCGAGACCGAGGTGCTGGTCGCCTCGATCCGGAGCCCGATGCACATCGTCGAAGCGGCCAAGATGGGCGCCGACGTCTGCACTGTGCCGCCCGGCGTCCTGCGCCAGCTCGTCAAGCATCCGCTGACCGATGCGGGCCTCGCGGCGTTCGTCGCCGACTGGCAGAAAACCGGCCAGTCGATCCTGGACAGTTGACGTGAGCGGCTCGCCCAAGGATGCCGGAAAAGCGCCAGCCGAGCCGCTGAGCCCCGAAGCCGTCGCCGCGTGGCTGCGCCGCCACCCGGACTTCCTGGCCGAGAACGCCGACCTGCTCGCAGTGCTCACGCCGCCCGAGCAGCGGCAGGGCGACGGCGTCGTAGACATGCAACGCTTCATGCTCGAACGACTGCAGGGCGATGTCGGGACGTTGCGCCGGCGCGAGAAACAGCTTGTCTCCGCTGCCGAGGGCAACGCCGCCGGACAGAGCAAGGTACATCAGGCCGCGCTCGCCCTGATCGACACGCGCGACGTCCAGACGCTGTGCACCGCGATCCGCACCAAGCTCCCGCATCTCCTCGACATCGAGGCGGCGGCGCTTTGCATCGAGGACGAGGGCGCCCTGTCGCTCGCCGGCGCGACCTCGATCGGCAAGGGCGGCATCGCCAACCTGATGGGTCCGAAGCGCCGGGTGTTATTGCAGGAAAAAACGGCGGGCGAGGAGATCGTCTTCAACGCCGCCGCGGAGCGCGTGAAATCCGTCGCCTATCTGCGGCTGCGAAGCGGCAGCGGCGTGCCCAACATGCTGCTCGCCCTCGGCTCCGGCCGCGACGACGGCTTCGCGCCGGACCAGGCGACCGACCTGCTCGCCTTCCTCGGAGACGTGCTGGAATTGCGTCTCGGGCAATGCCTGGGCCCGAAAAGCTGATCCGCTTTTCCGCGCAGCCCGACCTCCAGTCGGCGCTGCAGGACTGGATCCGCTGGCTCGCGGCGGAACGCCGGACGGCGGAAAACACGGTCGACGGCTACTGCCGCGACATCGCCTCCTTCCTCGACTTCCTGACCGCGCACGAGGGCGAACCCGCCGGTCTTGCCATGCTCGGCGCTTTGAAGCCGGCCGATTTCCGGGCGTGGCTGGCGGCGCGCCTCGCCGACGGCATCTCGCGCAGTTCGCTCGCCCGCGCCATGTCGGCGCTCAGGAACCTGTTTCGCTATCTCGACCGGACGGGGCAGATGCACAATCCCTCCCTCGCCGCAGTCAAGACGCCGAAACCGCCCAGGTCGGTGCCCAAGCCGCTGGCAGCCGGCGACGCGATCGACGTCATCCGGCATGCGCAGCAGATCGCCCCTGAGCCATGGGTCGGCGCGCGCGACGTCGCGATCCTGACACTGCTCTACGGCTGCGGGCTCCGCATCGACGAGGCGCTCAAGCTCGACCAGCGCGACGCACCCGGGGGCGATGCGATGCGCGTCGTCGGCAAGGGCAACAAGGAGCGCGTGGTCCCGCTCCTGCCGGTCGTCGTCGACGCGGTGCGGGCGTACCGTGCGATCTGCCCGTGGTCGACCGAGGCAGACCGGCCGCTGTTCTACGGCGCGCGCGGCGCGCGGCTCAACGCCGGCATCGTGCAGCGCACGATGCGCCGCATCCGCGCCGAGCTCGGCCTGCCGGACACCGCGACGCCACATGCGCTGCGCCACAGCTTCGCGACCCACCTGCTGGCGGGCGGCGGCGATCTGCGGACGATCCAGGAACTGCTCGGCCACGCCTCGCTGTCCACGACCCAGCGCTATACGGACGTGGACGCGCAGCGCCTGCTGGAAGTCTACGACCGCTCGCACCCGCGCGCGGTGGGACGATGAGTTGTTGCAGGAGTTCCCCCCTCTCCCTGACCCTCTCCCCGGAGAGGCGAAGGGACGCGCAGCAAAAGCCCACGCCAGCCAGCCGCCAGCACTACTGTCACCCTCGGGCTTGACCCGAGGGTCCATTGGAAACGCAGGCGAAGCGGATAGATGGATCCTCGGGTCGAGCCCGAGGATGACGGTAAATGGAAAGCAGAAAAGAGGCGGTTTCTCCGAGAAAGCGCCCTACGCCTCCCCATTCCGCGTGATCTTGCGCCACCAGCGGTCGGCGGCGGCTTCGGCCTCGTCGTACTTCTCGGCGAATTTCGGGTATTTGATTTTCACCGCCTCGAGCTTCGCCCGCGCCCAGTCGGATTCGCGCGACAGCAGGAACAGGCCGATCAGCAGGAACAGGATGCCCTGCAGGATCGGCAGGAAGATGCCGAGCACGCCGAGCACGACGAAGAACCAGCCGAGGCCTAGGATCAGATACCGTTTGGCGTTCGCGACCATCGTTTAAAGATGGGCGCAAAGGGCGCGCGTTCAAGAAGGAGCGACGCCCTCCGATCACATATGGATGGGCGAGCCCTCGACCGCGAGGGCGGCTTCCTTGACCGCTTCGTTCAGCGTCGGGTGCGCGTGGCAGGTGCGCGCGATGTCCTCGGACGACGCGCCGAACTCCATGGCGAGCGCCAGCTCCGCGATCATCGTGCCCGCGTCGGGGCCGATGATGTGAACGCCGAGCACCTCGTCGGTCGCCGCGTCGGCGAGGATCTTCACGAAACCCTCGGTGTCGCCGTTGGCCCGCGCGCGCGAATTCGCCTGGAACGGGAACGCGCCCTTGCTGTAAGCGACGCCGGCCTCCTTGAGCTGCTCCTCGGTCCTGCCGACCGAGGCCGCTTCCGGCCACGTGTAGACGACTGCCGGAATGGCGTCGTAGTTGATGTGCGTCGCCTGGCCGGCGAGCCGCTCGACGCAGGCGATACCCTCTTCCTCCGCCTTGTGGGCGAGCATCGGGCCGGGAATCGCATCGCCGATGGCGTAGATGCCGTCGACGCTCGTCTTGAAGTCTCCGTCGACCTGAATGACGCCGCGGTCGTCGCGCTCGACGCCGACCTCGTCGAGGCCGAGCCCGTCGGTGAACGGCCGCCGGCCGATAGAGACGAGCACCACGTCGCACTTGATGTCCTCGGCGTCGCCGCCCTTGGCGGGCTCGACCGTCAGCGTCACCTGCGTCTTGGTCGTCTTGGCCGCGGTCACCTTGGTGCCAAGCCTGAACTCCATGCCCTGCTTCTCGAGCGTCTTGTGCAGCGCCTTGCCGACTTCCTGGTCCATGTTGGGGACGATGGAATCGAGGAACTCGACCACCGTCACCTTGGAGCCGAGCCGGCGCCAGACCGAGCCCATCTCGAGGCCGATATCGCCGCCGCCGACGACGACGAGATGCTTCGGCACCGAGTCCAGCGACAGGGCCCCGGTGGACGACACGATTCGGTCCTCGTCGATGTCGACGCCGGGCAGCGGCGCGACCTCGGAGCCGGTGGCGATCAGGATGTTGCCGGCCGTGTAGGTCGTCTTCTTCTTGCCGTCGTCAACCTCGACCTCGCCCGCCTTGACGATGCGGCCCGTTCCGACGAGCCCGGTGACCTTGTTCTTCTTGAACAGGAAATCGATTCCCTTGGTCAGGTCGGAAACGACCTTGTCCTTGCGCGCCAGCAACGCCTTCAGATCGAGTTCGACCTTGGAAACCTTGACGCCGTGTTCGGCGAGATGATGTTGCGCCTCCTCGAACTTCTCGGACGAGTGCAGCAGCGCCTTCGACGGGATGCAGCCGACATTGAGACAGGTGCCGCCCCAGGTGCCGCGCTTGTCGATGCAGGCGGTCTTCATGCCGAGCTGGGCCGCGCGGATGGCGGCGACGTAGCCGCCCGGGCCCGCGCCGATGACGATCAGGTCGAAATGGGTGTCGCTCATAAAAGCTCCTGAAACCTGGATGTTATCGGGAGGTCAGATCGCGAGCAGGATACGCTCGGGATCCTCGATGCACTGCTTCACGCGGACAAGGAAGGTCACGGCCTCGCGCCCGTCGATGATCCGGTGATCGTAGCTCAGCGCGACGTACATCATCGGGCGGATCTCGATCGAATCGCCGACCGCGACCGGCCGCCGGTCGATCTTGTGCATGCCGAGAATGCCGGACTGCGGCGGATTGAGGATCGGCGTCGACATCAGCGAGCCGTAGATTCCGCCGTTGGTGATGGTGAACGTTCCGCCGGTCAGCTCGTCCATGCCAAGCTTGCCGTCGCGGGCGCGGGCGCCGAGATCGCCGATGCCCTTCTCGATGTCCGCAAAGCCGAGCTTGTCCGCGTCGCGCAGCACCGGCACGACGAGACCCTGCTCGGTGCCGACCGCGACGCCGATGTCGTAGTAGTTCTTGTAGATCAGCTCGTCGCCGTCGATCTCGCCGTTGACCGCCGGCAGCTCCTTGAGCGCGACGACGCAGGCCTTGACGAAGAACGACATGAAGCCGAGACGCACGCCGTTGCGGCGCTCGAAATCGTCCTGGTACTTCTTGCGCGCCGCCATGACGTTGGTCATGTCGATCACGTTGAAGGTGGTCAGCATCGCCGCGGTGTTCTGCGCCTCCTTCAGGCGCTCGGCGATGCGCTGGCGCAGGCGGGTCATCTTCACCCGCTCCTCGCGCGGATCCTCCTCGCGCGGCGCTTTGGGCGCGGCGGGTTTGGCTTCTTTCTTCGGCGCGGCCGTTTCCGTATCGCCGCCGTTCTTAATGTGGTGGAGAACGTCTCCCTTGGTCAGACGGCCGTCCTTGCCGGTGCCCTCGATCGCAGACGCGTCGAGGTCGTTCTCCTCGATCAGCTTGCGCACCGCAGGCGACAGCTTGTCGCGGTCGTCGTCGCCCTCGGGTACGGGCGCCGCTTCCTCCCGGACCGGCGCGGCCCTGGTCTCGGCGGCCTTCGCTTCTTCCTTCTTCTCCTCCGCTTTCGGCTCGACCTTCTTCGCGGACCCGCCGCCTTCGCCGATCAGGCCGAGCAGCGCGCCAACCTCGACGTTCTCGCCTTCCTTGACGGCGATCTCGCTGAGCGTGCCGGCGGCGCTGGCATTGACCTCCAGCGTGACCTTGTCGGTCTCCAGTTCGACGATTGGCTCGTCGACGGCGACGGCGTCGCCTTCGGCCTTGAACCATTTCGCGACGGTCGCCTCGGTTACGGATTCACCGAGCGTCGGGACCAGAATTTCTGTAGCCATTTTTCAATGCTCCTGAGCGGACGGGCGGCAGGTCAGGGCGTCAGCGCCTCTTCGACCAGAGCGTCCTGCTGTGTCTGATGCTTGCGGACGGATCCGGTAGCGGGCGACGCCGCCTCGGGCCGGCCGACATACTGGGGACGGTCGCACTTGATATCGACATTGCCGAGAAGTTCCTCGATCCGGCGGTCGAGGAAGTGCCACGCACCCATGTTCTTGGGCTCTTCCTGGCACCAGACGACCTCGGCATTGGGATACTTCGCGAGTTCCTTGCCTAGCGAGACGTTGGGGAACGGATAGAGCTGCTCCATCCGGACCAGCGCCACGTTGCTGATATTCATCTGCTCGCGCGCTGCCAGCAGGTCGTAATAGATCTTGCCGGTGCACAGCACGACGCGCTTCACCTTGGTGCGCGCAACGAGCTTTCCGGTCTCGCCGAGAACCCGGTTGAACGACGTGCCGGGGCCGAATTCGTCCAGCGTGGACACGCAACGCTTGTGCCGCAGCAGGGACTTGGGCGTCATGATGACCAGCGGCTTGCGGAAACCGCGGCGGATCTGGCGCCGCAGGGCGTGATAGTAGTTCGCCGGCGTCGAGATATTGCAGACCTGCCAGTTGTCCTCGGCGCAGAGCTGGAGATAGCGCTCCAGCCGGGCAGAGGAATGCTCCGGCCCCTGCCCTTCGAAGCCGTGCGGCAACAGCATGACGAGACCTGACATGCGCAGCCATTTCGCCTCCGACGACGAGATGAACTGGTCGAAGATAAACTGCGCGCCGTTGGCGAAATCGCCGAACTGCGCCTCCCACATGACGAGAACGTCGGGATCGGCCAGCGACAGGCCGTACTCGAAACCGAGCACGGCAGCTTCCGACAGCGTGCTGTTGCGCGCGATGAATTTGGCCTGTTCGCCGGGGCGGATATTCTCGAGCGGGATATAGACCTCTTCCGTCTCCTGGTCGGTCAGCACGGCGTGGCGTTGCGAAAACGTGCCGCGCGCGACGTCCTGGCCGCTGAGACGCACCAGATGTCCTTCGGTCAGCAGCGTGCCGAATGCGAGCGATTCGCCGGTCGCCCAGTCGATGCCCTCGCCCGCCTCGATCGCCTTCTTCCGGTTGTCGAAGAAACGCCTGAGCTTGGAGTTCAGGTTGAAGCTCTCCGGAACGGTCGAGATCGCGTTTCCGACCTCCTTCAGATGCTCCATCGTCGCGGCGGTATCGCCCTTGCGCTCCTCGGCGGACGGCGCGGTCGTGAATCCTGTCCACTTGCCTTCCAGCCAGTCGGCCTTGTTGGGCTTGTAGGACTTCGACGCCTCGAAATCCTCGTCGAGACGGGTACGGACCTTGGCGTAGATTTCCTCGACCTGCTCCGCAGTGAGCGTGCCTTCGGCGACCAGCTGGTTCGCGTAGATCTCGCGCACGGTCGGATGGTTCGCGATCGCCTTGTACATAAGCGGCTGGGTGAATGCCGGCTCGTCGCCCTCGTTGTGGCCGAAGCGGCGGTAGCACCACATGTCGATGACGACATCCTTGCGGAACTGCTGGCGGAACTCGGTCGCGATGCGCGCGACGTGGATGACCGCCTCGACGTCGTCACCGTTGACGTGGAAGATCGGCGCCTGCGCAATCTTCGCGATCTCGGTCGGATAGCGGGACGCGCGTGTCGCACCGGGATTGGTCGTGAAGCCGATCTGGTTGTTAACCACGACGTGGATCGTGCCGCCGGTGCGGTAACCCTTGATGTCCGACAGACCGAACGTCTCGGCGACGATGCCCTGGCCGCCGAACGCGGCGTCGCCGTGCATCAGCAGGCCCATCACCTTGCGGCGCTCGCAGTCGCCGCGCTGACGCTGCTTGGCGCGCACCTTGCCGACGACGACCGGGTCGACCGCTTCCAGATGCGACGGGTTGGCGGCGAGCGACAGATGAACCTGGCTGCCGTCGAACTCGCGGTCGGCGGAAGTGCCGAGGTGGTATTTCACGTCGCCGGAACCCTGAACGTCCTCGGGCGTCGCGGACGTACCCTGGAACTCGGAGAAGATCGCCGCGAACGGCTTGTTCATCACGTTCGCCAGCACGTTCAGGCGACCGCGGTGCGGCATGCCGATCACGACCTCCTCGATGCCGAGCTGGCTACCGCGCTTGAGGATCTGCTCGAGACCGGGCACCAGCGCCTCCGCGCCGTCGAGCCCGAAACGTTTCGTGCCGGTATATTTGACGTTGAGGAACTGCTCGAACGTCTCCGCCTCGGTCAGGCGCTCGAGGATCGTCTGTTTGCCGATATCCGTGAAGTCGGTGTGGTTGTGGATCGCTTCGATGCGATCCTGGATCCACACCTTCTCCTCGGTCGAGGTGATGTGCATGTACTCGACGCCGATATGCCCGCAATAGGTCTCGCGGACGCGCTCGACGATGTCGCGCAGCGGCGCCTTCTCGCCGAGGCCGAGCCGGTCGTGGATGTAGATTTCCCGGTCGTAGTCTTCTTCGTTGAAGCCGTAGGATTCGGGATCGAGCTCGGTGTGGCTGAGGGGCTTTTCGAGGCCGAGCGGGTCGAGTTCGGCATAGAGATGGCCGCGCACGCGGTGCGAGCGAATGATCATCAGCGCCTGGATCGAATCGCGCGTCACGTCGTTGAGCGCCGCAGCAGGCGCCGATGCGCCATTGGTCTTGGGCTCGGCGCTTTCCGGAATCGTTCCGATCACCGCGGTCGAGCGCGGCGACCAGCTGGCGCCCGTCAGGTCTTTCAGGACGTCCGGCGCCTCGTCCTTCAGCTCCTCGAAAAAGGCGGCCCATTCGGGATCGACCGACGCGGGTCGCTCCAGATACCGGGCGTAGAGTTCTGCGACGAACGTGCTGTTGGCGCTCGTCAGGAATGAGGTCCGTTCCAGTAGTCCGGCCATTACGTCAAGCGGCGTTTCCGCCACTCCCTTCGAAATCAAAACCGCCGGGAATCGCCGGCGCGGTCTTTGGCCCCCTCGTTATCCCTTCATCGCCTCGACCATCGCGGACCCGATGCCGGCAGGCGAATCGGATACGCGGATGCCTGCGCTTTTCATGGCTTCGATCTTGTCGTCGGCGCCGCCTTTGCCGCCCGAGATGATCGCGCCCGCGTGACCCATGCGGCGGCCCGGAGGCGCCGTGACGCCGGCGATGAAGCCGACGACGGGTTTCTTGGTTTTGGACTGCTTGATGAAATCGGCGGCGTCCTCTTCCGCGGAGCCCCCGATCTCGCCGATCATGACGATGCCCTGGGTCTCGTCGTCGGCCAGGAACATGTCGATGCAGTCGACGAAGTTGGTGCCGTTGACCGGATCGCCGCCGATGCCGATGCAGGTCGTCTGGCCGAGCCCGGCCGCCGACGTCTGGGCCACCGCCTCGTAGGTCAGCGTGCCCGAGCGCGACACGATGCCGATCTTGCCGCGCTTGTGGATGTGGCCCGGCATGATGCCGATCTTGCATTCGTCCGGCGTGATGATGCCGGGACAGTTGGGGCCGATCAGCCGCGTGCCGGAATTCGCCAGGGCGCGCTTGACCGTGACCATGTCGATTACCGGGATGCCTTCCGTGATGCAGACGACCAGCGGGATTTCCGCATCGATCGCTTCGAGGATCGCATCGCCCGCAAACGGCGGCGGCACATAGATGACCGACGCGTTGGCGCCGGTCTTCTCGACCGCGTCGGCGACGGTGTCGAACACCGGCAGGTCGAGATGCTTGCTGCCGCCCTTGCCGGGCGTCACGCCGCCGACCATGGCGGTGCCGTAGGCGATCGCCTGTTCCGAATGGAAGGTACCCTGCGCGCCGGTGAAGCCCTGACAGATGACCTTGGTGTCTTTTCCGACCAGAACCGACATCAGGCGGCCTCCTTCGTCACTTCAACCACCTTCTTGGCCGCATCGTCGAGCCCGTCGGCGGAAACGATGGGAAGGCCGGATTCCTCCAACAGCTTCTTGCCGAGATCGACGTTGGTCCCTTCGAGCCGGACGACCAGGGGCACGTCGAGGCTGACCTCGCGCGCCGCCGCGACCACGCCTTCCGCGATCACGTCGCAGCGCATGATGCCGCCGAAGATATTGACCAGGATCGATTCGACGTTGGGATCGGACAGGATCAGCTTGAACGCCGTCGTCACGCGTTCCTTCGTCGCGCCGCCGCCGACGTCGAGGAAGTTCGCGGGCTCGCCGCCGTAGAGCTTGATGATGTCCATCGTCGCCATGGCAAGGCCGGCGCCGTTGACCATGCAGCCGATATTGCCGTCGAGTTTGATGTAGTTGAGGTCGTGCTTGGCGGCCTCGAGCTCCATCGGATCCTCTTCGTCCTCGTCGCGCAGCTCCATCACGTCCTTGTGGCGGAACAGCGCGTTGTCGTCGAAGTTCATCTTGGCGTCGAGCGCGA